>JAKRWB010000355.1 GCA_022353185.1 ANME-2 cluster archaeon
CCAATGATCAATCCGATATTTGCAATGTTTGAACCCACTATATTGCCTATAACGATGTCGCTTTCATGTTTGACAGATGCAGTCAGTGAAGAGACCAGTTCTGGTATGGAAGTACCCACTGCAACCAGGGTTAAACCGACCACAAATTCTGATATTCCGAATTTTTTTGCTATGGAAGCAGCTGATAACACAAAGAAATCTGAACCTTTAACCAGTAAGATCAAACCAATGATTGCAATGAATCCATGGATTAGTATCATGATCATATATCTTAGCGAATTTTATCTGTATTAAGTATTAACACTCAGTAAATATTGATCCCATGAAAATGTCGGAAAAGTCCATATTCCGAGACATTTCAACTTATTCAATAAATACAGTGCAACAAACCATAGCGTTTTACTTGCAAATATTAGTTAAAATGTTTCTGTTTTACCACTTTTCCGACAATCTCCCCATAACTCCAGCAAACTGGCAAAAACTAATTGAATTTATTTATCATTTGGTTTTGCAACTAGCACTTGTACTATCAATTATCGTATACCTTATCCAGGTGCTGGCAACCTATCTGCTGGAAGGGCGCATACTCACCATGTTGTAGCCTGAAGCTGTGTTTGACCGCCTGGCATACACCACTTGCCAATATGTTGAACGACATATTTGCTGCAGAGTGGGTGCTTCGCATATAACTGACCTCAGAGGTTATCACTCCTGAACAGCTGGGTTTTAGATTACTCCGCCGTACTCTTATTGCAGGGGCCCTCAGATAGCTGTTAATTACCCTTAGCGATTCCCTTCCCTGGATCCAGTGATCCTGAATGCCTATGCCCAGGTGCTAACCGTCTCTGTCGCCGGGAATCCTGGTATGCTGGGTCGTCATTGATGTTATCTTTGAAAACCTGGTCATCTCCAGAGGCAGAATCGTTTCAATAATAACCGTAACTCCTCATCCTTTAACCCATAGGAATTCACTTGATTATTTCACTTTTTTGAATAATATTGGCTAAAGTATCC
>JAKRWB010000356.1 GCA_022353185.1 ANME-2 cluster archaeon
TGCTGGGTGATAAGTTGTTGTATTATTTCTATGGTGCAGACTTTGTGAATTATACGACACTAATGTTATTGTTCACGGTACAAATTGTCAATATATTCCAGTATTTTTTGACCACATATCTAAGTGCAATGAACCAGATAAAGGAGGTGTTCAAGATCACATCTGTGGCAGTTGTTGCTAATATTGTATTGAATGCAGCGTTAATTCCTGTGATGGGCATATCCGGGGCAGCGGTTGCAACCCTTGTGACAATGACCTTAAATGCTATTCTGGCACGGCGTGTTCTGGCACGGAAGATTACATTTTGGGTGGAGCGCAACAGTTTGCTGAATATTTGTAAAGCGTCTATTGTGATGGGAGTGGTTATAGGCGTGTATTTGTTGGTTGTGCCATTATCCAATGTTTGGTTGGCGCTGGTTCCGGTTGTGCTTGGTGGGGTAGTTTATGGGGTGTTGATATTGAAATTGGATGGGAAGATTTATGAAGAATTGAAAGAAATTATGCTGCAGATGAATGTGGTATGGCCAGAATGGTTGTGAGGGGCGAACAAAAATGTATAGGTCTGAAATAAGAAGTGGTTAAAAATGAAAGTTGCAATCCTTTGCGGTGGAAAAAGCCCTCGTATGCGCGAGGAAACTGAATACAAGCCAAAGCCATTGGTGGAAATCAGGGGATGCCTAAAAGTGACGATATAAACAAATTGTTATGGAGACATCATGGTTAATGTTACAATTCTTTTTGATAATCAAGCGGAGGAGAATATATGAATATATTAAATAAAAATATTTATTTAAATGATTTTGTACCCCCAATAATCCACAAAATGATCCGATATGTAGCTAAAAATAGGAAGATTCATCCATTTGATTGTGTGCCAAAAGATATTAATGTTCACTGGATTCTAGATGTGGGAGCTAATATGGGGGATGTGTCAATCGCAGCAATGCAATCATATCCTAGTAGTAAAGTAATATGTTTCGAGCCCGTTAAACAAACATATAAATTGTTAGAGCAAAATTTAATGCTATATTCAAATAGAGTTATTTTATTTAATCAAGCATTGTCTGATGAAAATGGATTGGGGGAAATTAATCTAACAACATTTAATGGGGCGAATTCTATTTTACCCCAATCAAAATCCCATCAATTTTTTAATCCTCGTGTCAAAGAAATAGGAAAAGAAGCAATTACTCTGGTGAAACTTGATGATATTGCTGACAAGTTTCCTACTAACTACATCGACATTATGAAAATAGATGTTGAAGGATATGAATTAAATGTATTAAATGGAGGTCGTGAATTTATAAAAGATCATGTTGATACAATTATTATAGAAATTGCCTTAATGAGGGATCAATCTTGGAATGAACAAGCCATTGTTGATATTTTCATCACTTTAAAGAGTTTAGGGTTTTGCTTGATAAATATAATAGACCTTCATCACTCGGATGATTCGAGTATGATGTTAGTTCAAATGGATTGTATTTTTCGAAAAAATGAAAAATGTGAAGTTGATTCATTATCCCAAAAAAAGAAACTTTCATGATATATGGGATGGCAAATACAAGTACAAATTTTGGAAGTTCAACTGACATAAAATAATTGTAAAGTAGAATATTAATATTCATTGTGATAAGAAAATAAAGGAGTATTAATGAAAGTAGTAATATTATGCGGCGGAAAAGGCACACGAATGAGGGAAGAAACCGAATACAAGCCAAAACCATTGGTGGAAAT
>JAKRWB010000357.1 GCA_022353185.1 ANME-2 cluster archaeon
ACTGTCCTCGGATGTACTCCAATCCGATCAGCAAGTTCCTGACTATTAAAAAATCCCTGCTCACGCAGATTTTCATAAACGCCAGCAATGTCGAAGTCTCGCCGCAACACTTTTACCCTTCTACCCGTGAAGGATAATCCGGTCCCTGAACGTAACTGTTGCTGGTTCAGTTTATCAGCGATCTCACTATTCGTTTTCGTGGGTGCCATTTCCCGAATCTGTTCTATGACCTCGGTTGATGTTTGGTGTATTTTCCAGACCACAGGAGGGTTGGGAACACACCTCTCCATAGAATCGCCGCCTTTGAATCTGATCTTAACATGAATGACATCAGTCTTTAAAAGGGTCACGTCTTCGATAAGCAGGCGAACCATCCGTTTTCTTTCCTTTGCTGAGGTTCGGGGATCATTCCAGACCGCAGGGAAATCCCCTGCGAGCTTTCGGATACACTCAATTTTGTCAGATGTCAAATCGTTCTTATATTCTGCAATTTCACGCTCGTACTTCTCTTCGAGTTCGGTCATGATACTCAGGGCTTCATTCCATCTGCTCTCAAGGCTATCAGCCACCAACCGGTTATCGGGATTCACCCTGAGGAACCGAATTTGAGCCAATTCGGCTTCGTGACGGGCACGTTCCAATCCTGTCCGATGAAGTCGCACTAAATCCTCATGGCGAATTTGTATCTCTTGAAAAACCTTCATCGAAACATCCAAGCTCAAAGGTGTCACCATTTCCAAGAGTATCTTACTAATGAGATCATCAACAGGCTCACCCAGAACGAACTGACATTGTTTTGTTGCAGTTTTGGTTGCCTGTCGTTGACATATATAGTCAGGTACCAACTCGCCTTTGCGTATATGGTAATGGACAGTCATCCGCTGACCACACTTGCCGCATAACACTATCCCCTGAATTAAAGCAGAACCTGATCTGGGTGGGCTGCGAAGTCGGTCCTCACCTTGTGCTGCAGCATTGTTTGTAAGTTGCCTTTCATTTTTTTGATACTGTTCCCAGGAGATATAGCCTTCAAAGACATCTGGTATGACAACTTTCCACTGATCCTGTGGAATATTCTGGATTTGAGTCTTCCCACCTATGGGATTCTT
Source organism: ANME-2 cluster archaeon (assembly GCA_022353185.1). GTDB lineage: Archaea > Halobacteriota > Methanosarcinia > Methanosarcinales > Methanocomedenaceae > Methanocomedens_B. The sequence goes on from JAKRWB010000357.1 coordinate 1,110, forward strand.
CTTCGTCCTGGTCTGGCCAAAGACGACAGTGCCGGTATAACGGGGATTATGCAACACCTGTAGCACCCTATGATGATACAGGGGCTTCCAGACAATCTCACGACCGCTCTGCACATGTACAGGAAATTCTAAATTATTCTCGCGGAAATGTTTGACCACAGCATAGGCACTCCCTGCTCGCTTAAATGTGGAGAACAGGTGTTCAACCGCTTCTTTAACCTGTCGGTCGGGATCTATGACTATCTTGTCAGAATCATCGTAAACAAAGCCTACTGGTAAGCGCATCTTCAACTCACCGCGCTTTGCTTTATTGAGTATCCCTCCCTGTAATCTTGCTCGCAGGAAGTGTATCTCTGCTTCGCTCATTGCGCCCTTCAATCCCAATAGCAATCTGTCGTTGAAGAATCCAGGGTCGTACAATCCGTCTTCATCAAGTAAAAGTGTATCCGTCAGAGCACAGATTTCCAGTAAGCGATGCCAGTCGGTGTTATTTCGTGCTAATCGCGATACTTCCAGCCCCATGACAA
>JAKRWB010000358.1 GCA_022353185.1 ANME-2 cluster archaeon
AAGTAGAAAAAACAATAATGTACTATTGAAACATCCAGACACATCGATAGCATGAAAAACAAACCAGACCCCAAGTACAAATGGCGCGCCATGTTAGTGGTCTCCATTGGAATTTTCATGGCTACACTGGATGCCAGTATTATAAATATCGCACTTCCAACACTGACTCGCTATTTTAACACAGATATTCCCACCATTGAATGGGTGATACTTTCGTACCTGGTGACTATAACCACCTTGCTGCTGACCCTGGGCCGGCTTTCTGACATGTATGGACGTAAACCTGTATTCTGCCTGGGCCTGTTGATATTTACCCTGGGGTCCGGGCTGTGCAGCCTGTCTGCATCTGCTACCCAGTTGATAGCCTTCCGCGTTGTACAGGGACTGGGAGCCGCCATGGTCATGGCCAACGGTCCTGCAATCATCACTGACGTGTTTCCACATACCGAACGTGGCAAAGCAATGGGACTTATTGGTGCAGTTGTCAGTATCGGTTCAATGGCAGGACCGGCTTTGGGTGGTTTCCTTATCCACTGGATGGGCTGGCAGAGTATTTTTTACATTAACATTCCATTAGGGTTGCTGGGAACAGTGTACGCCTTCAGGACCCTGAAACGTGACCAACCTCATGACGGCCAGAAATTCGATATTCCAGGCGCAGTCTTCATGTTCATGAGCCTGATTTCACTATTATTGGTGATTACCAGGGGCCAGGAACTGGGCTGGGATTCACCGGCAATAATCGGCCTATCTGTTATGTTCGCCGTCTTTTTGACAGGATTCATAATTGCAGAAAAAAGAGCCGACCAGCCTATGGTGGAGCTATCATTGTTTCGGAACAGGCCGTTCTCAGCATCCAATACCAGTGGTTTCTTGAGTTTTGTAGCCATGTTCGCGGCATTTTTTCTCATGCCTTTTTATATGGAAGAGATATTGGGATACAACACCGTACATATGGCAATGGCATTGATAGCTGTTCCGCTCGTAATGGCACTGGTAGCACCTGTAAGTGGCTGGATATCTGATAGGACAAATTCATTTAAGCTTAGCAGCCTTGGTATGGCTGTTACTTGTCTGGCTTTAATCTTTCTGGGTAACCTGGATCAGAATGCCACTTTCCTTGACATAGTATTCATGCTTGGGATGATTGGCCTGGGGATGGGTATGTTCCAATCCCCCAACAACAGCATTGTTATGGGCTCTGTACCAAAAAATCGGCTGGGAATCGCCGGTGGGATGCTCGGGATGGTTCGCAATCTGGGTATGGTCACAGGGATTGCCATATCAGGGGCGGTTTTCACCCGCGGGCTCCAGTCCAATCAGGCTGCAGGATTAGCATACGAAGCGGCCTTCCTTGGTGGATTCCACGATGCTTTTATGGTAGCCGCAGTGATATGTGCGGTAGGTATTATCACTTCGCTGATGCGGGGAAAAGTCAGGGACAAACAGTAAATAAAAAAAAAGATGGGTAGAATCTACCCCTACATTATTGAAGAGAAACACCAACTATTATTTAGTTGCTTTACTCTTCAAGGACATCAATCTGCTTCATAATTCCAATGGCCTTCTGCTTGTATTTGTCCCTGATGGAATTGTACTCTTCTTCTGACAGGGCACCATCAGCATAGTCCTCATCCAGTTCAGAGAGTACCTT
>JAKRWB010000359.1 GCA_022353185.1 ANME-2 cluster archaeon
CTCGCAAAGGCAGTGGGAGAGGCAGGCCATGTCACAGGCATCGATCTGTCCCCGGAATTCCTGGTTTACGCGAGAGACATTGCAGAGAAAGCGGGCATCTCTGAGCAGGTCTCCTTTCAGGAGGGGGACATGAACAACCTCCCGTTCGAAAACGATACCTTCGACTGGGTGTGGAGTGCGAATTGCGCAGGATACGCGCCCGGAGAGCCTCTGCCGCTGCTAAAGGAGCTTGCACGGGTGGTAAAGCCCGGTGGAAGTTTGATCATCCTCGCATGGTCCTCTCAACAACTGCTCCCGGGCTATCCCCTGCTGGAGGCACATCTGAATGCGACATCCTCAGGGATTGCCCCATTTGTTGAGGGGGCGGCGCCTGAGCTGCATTTCCCGCGCATGGCAGGGTGGTTTCGTCGTGCGGGCATGGAAGAGGTTACTGCCCGGACCTTCGTAGGTGATGTCTGCGCCCCGCTATCCGGGGAGATGCGGAGCGCACTTATTTCGATTATTGAGACGCGATGGGTGGATGTGGAGGCTGAGTTGTCAGAAGGGGACTGGGCTGAGTATCAGCGGCTGTGTTTGGCTGAGTCGCCGGATTTCATTCTGGATCTTCCGGATTACTATGCATTCTATACGTATTCGATGTTTAGGGGGCAGGATGCATTTCAGGCGTACCGGAACAGCAATTTCCGCTAAGATTATGAACGCATGCAGCTAAAGGGTTATTATTTTATAATTCCGTAAACATTATATATAATATTGAGTAATAAATCAAACAATCACAAGGAATTATTTGCAATATTCGAATTCCACGGATGGAGTTTTGTATGAGCAAAAAAATAAAACTTAGAAATAATCTAAACGCTGATGCATTATTCAGCCTTGTTCGTTCAGGTTTTGAGGAAATACCAGGCCATCGGTCAAATAACAGAAAGATATCCCTAGCCGATGCACTTATGTCGGGTTTTGCCATGTTTTCGCTCAAAATTCCTTCTTTGCTCGCTTTTGAAGCAATACAATCTGAAGATACAAACTTCAAGTCGATCTACAAGATAAATAATGTACCTTGCGATACTCATATGCGCACAATCTTAGATGAGGTTGACCCTGCTGATATAGAGCCTTTATTCACTGATGTTTTCCGCCAGCTTCAACGAGGGAAAGTTCTGGAACAAATGGTCTTTATGGACGGCTGTTATCTGATTTCTATCGGTGGTACAGGCTATTTTTCTTCGAATAAGTTACAGTGCGACTCTTATTCTATGAAAACAAACTCAAAAACAGGGGAAATCACCTACCAGGATAAAATGTTGAATGCAGCAATCGTTCACCCTGATATCAAGGAAGTAATACCGTTTGCACCAGAACTGATCATCAAACAGGACAAAGAATCGAAAAATGACAGCGAACGCAATGCAAGCAATCGTTTTTTGAAGAAATTAAGGAAAGCACATCCGCATTTAAGTCTCATTGTAACAGAGGACGGATTAAGCTCAAATGCTCCGCATATTCATGAATTGGAAAAACATCAAATGCACTATATTTTAGGAGCAAAGAAAGGCGATCATGCTTTTTTGTTCGATTATGTCGAGTCTGCTGTGAAAGACGGTTTAACGACAGAAATTCAATATGAAAATGATGATGTTGTCCACCAGTTCCGTTTTATCAACCAGGTCCCTTTGAACGAGTCTGATCAAGATCTATTGGTGAATTTTGTAGAATACTGGGAAACTGCGCCAAAAAGAACTATGCATTTAAGTTGGATCACGGATCTGCACGTGACAAAAGGAAATGTTTCCGAGATCATGCGCGGTGGTAGAGCGCGCTGGAGAATCGAAAATGAAACTTTCAATACGCTCAAAAACCAGGGATATCATTTTGAACACAATTTTGGACATGGAAAAAATAACCTGTCAGTTGTTTTTGCCATGTTGATGATGCTGGCGTTTCAGGTGGATCAAACGCAGCAAATTTCCTGCCAGCTATTTCAGGCAGTTTTGGGAAAGTTGGGGAGTAAAAAAAGCTTATGGGAGCAAATAAGGGCTTTATTTTATGGATATAAGTTTGATTCGATGGAAGATATCATGAAAGCACTGCTTTATGGATTCAAAAGGGAACGTGTGGTTATTCTTGAAGACTCACCTCCATCTTGATGATTAATTTGACAATGTGCATGTGAAAAAACATGATCTAAGGATGAATTTGGTTTTTACCTCCATCTATTAGTGGGTATAGCCTTTTCGGTGATTTCGTACCCACTTCAAATTTGTTGGCAATACCACAGAATGACGACAGAACTCGTCGGATAATAATCACTAATGATGCTGTAATCGACGATTTGGTATGAATGTATTTTTCCAATTTACCATAAGTAAGATCAACAAAATGCGGTGGGAGACAAAACGGGAATTGCTGAAGTAAAGGGGATTCTACCTTCGGAAAATGTCGAGAGGTAAAAAAATGACTGAAACAGACACCTACCTGCAGGGCATGATGGCGACAAATCCCATGCAAGAACCCATATTTCGCCGTGCAATCCGGGCGCTCAATCTCCCGCAGGGAAGCCGGGGGCTGGACGTTGGATGCGGGATCGGCTTGCAAGCCATGCTACTTGCAGAGGCAGTAAGACCTGGCGGGCATGTCACAGGCGTTGATCTGTCCCTGGAATTCCTGGTTTATGCGAGAGACATTGCAGAGAAGGCG
>JAKRWB010000360.1 GCA_022353185.1 ANME-2 cluster archaeon
CGTTGTGTCTCCAAATTCCATATTGATTTGTTTCTCCAATGAATTCTTGCAAGGCGAGATATTGACGATTTTGATTGAGGCTTGTGAGATGTGGATGTCCTGCCATTTTTTTTTGGAGTGCTTGTTTCGTAATGTTGAACTGTGATGTTAGTTGTTCCCAGGTCACAACAAGGTGTTTCTTAAAGAACATTACAACTTCTTCTTTAGTCACTTTTGGGGGTCGCATAGTTGATCAAATGTATATGGTGCATGTAATATATATAGTTGCCGATAATACATGAGTATTGTGAGCAATGTAAAATAAATAATAGATGTTCTTTATATACTTGAGTATCGTTCAGAAATCCCTATACTTATTCGAATATGTCTAAATATTGAAAAATCAAAGAGTTTCAAACTATCTCAAATTCTAAGTGGCAGCACAGATGTGAAAGGCAGGTTAACGAATCACAAATGTTCACATGAAAGTCACCAGCCCCCATTCTTCAAGCCATTGTCCCCCCTTCAGATATCCTTCAATTGCATAAACATTATGTCACTGTAGATATAATATGAATCACCGTTACGGAACAGTTATAATTTGTATAATGGTGAGAATAAATGAGTCTTGAAGATATTTTAAAAGCGACATTCAAGGGGGAGACCACTGAAGTGGGCTGGTATCTGGCAATGTCCAAGGTCGCAGAAGAAGAAGGACTGGCAGATGTTGCAATCTACCTGCGCCAGATCGCAATGGACGAGGCATGGCATGCAGCAGAAGTGGCCAAGATACTGGGCATGGTCAAGGACACCAAATCGAACCTTACCATGATGTTGGAAGGCGAAACCATGGCAGAAGTGGAAAAGGCAGAAGCTGCTGACCTTGCTCGTAAGGAAGGGAATGACGATGCAAGACTGTTCTTTGAACGCGCTTCACAGGATGAAGCCAGACACAAAGCCGGTCTAAAAGGTATTGTGGATAGACTCTAACGTCTATCCTACATTTTGTTGCAGAACCCCACATTTACTACTTTTACTATTTATTTACAGAAATCATCCGGCTCTGAGCCATATCACTGTCCACACCCTGATCTATATAACGTCAGACCTTTACAAACGTAACTTTGGGCCTGGCAACATTGGATTCCGGCTGGAAATTTTACTGAACTGATTGGCAGGGATCCAGGAGCATGGCAACCAGTAAAATCACACAAATCCAGGGATTAGAAAAACACTACTTCATTAATTCCCAAAATGATGAATCTGTGAGCGGGTTTGGGGAGTGGGGGTTAGTTATAAAAATCGCACCCGCCCACAATCATCATTATGATAATAAGCATTACTAATATATAAATCTATTCAATCTTAATTTGCAGGGATACTGTCCCATTTTCCAGTTATTTTTCAGACACCGACTTTAGGTAAAATCGGT
>JAKRWB010000361.1 GCA_022353185.1 ANME-2 cluster archaeon
TATTATCCGTGCCAATCCGTGTTCCATCCCATTTTTCTCTCTTAACCAGTGACATTTGAACATCATTTAATAGAGTAGTAAACAAACTTTGCGTATTCATCCATAACAGCATGTATCTTCCTTCCATCTGTCCACCATTGTTCAGGTTTGAACCAGCTGTTCTCCCAGTTTCTTTGCTGTGTCGATGAATGAAAGAAGTTTAGTTTTAACATCCCAGTCCATTCTCTCAATATAAGTTATCCGTGATAATAGGACTAACATCAATTTTTGAATGGCTATACATCAATGTTGCATCACTTTATCTGGACTTTTTCCATGCACATTTCTTTGTACATTAGATTCAGTTATCTTACCTAAATATTTCATGAATTCACCGAAAACATTTGCCCTTGCTCTCCATAGTTCTATGCCTACAGGATTGTCATCAGCATCATATTCAATAAAGAGGTCTTCACTGACTTCAACAGTATCCTTGACTTCCCCTTCCTTGATAAGCAGGTAAAGGATATCTGAATCCTCATCATATCTTGATTTCATCCAATTTTCACCCATCTGCCATTTTCTTCTCTCGTCTTTACTATATCAGTCTTTGAAGTATTTATAATTGTGATCAGTTTAATTATTTCGCCGTCTGAATAAACAACAATAAGCTTATGTTCCGGCCTTGATTTCATATTTCCTACAGCAACCAGATTTCCAGTTTCAATATCCAGCAATATTTCATCCGGATCATTAATTATAGCATTAACTTCGGACTTTGAAATCCTCCTTTCCTTTAATTTCAATTCAGCATGCCTGGTATATTCGATATGCATTACACTTACCTTATATTCTGGAAGATCACAAAGCGATTTCTCCGGGAGTTGGGTTTTGTGGGTGGGGATAGAGTGCTCTGACACAAATATATTACTAATGTTATTAAATTCAATGATCTGTGTAGCTCCGTGTCTGAAAAGTTTGAATAATCCTGCAAAGCAGTAATGGTAACCATCATCAATTCACCTGCATTTATTTTCACCCGATAATATTATTAATACAGAGTCAACATATATAATAAATGTGGTAATTTCCTGACAATTCTATGTTTTCCACACAACCTGCACGTCATACATTCATGCAGATATGCATATTTGGACACTGTCCCATTTTCCAGTTATTTTCAAGACGCTGATTCACGCATATTTGCCGTAACCCTGCCCGTATCTCACAGGACACAGAACGACCTTATCGCTCAATAGATCATTAACTGCCAGGATCATACCCCGGGTATCTCGCATTCACAATGTTCAGCCCCCTCCCGGGTCCCATCATCCCCGGCACCCGTAAAATAATACAGCAACGGGTTTAGCTCAATTATAGGAGACTGTGCAGGAGTGCTTTTAATTCCTTAATCTCGATAGGTAATTCCATTGATATGCTGTAGCTCCTTGTTTTTTTCAAGCGCATCAAATAGTTCCACAATAGTTATTTCCCCCTCTCCC
>JAKRWB010000362.1 GCA_022353185.1 ANME-2 cluster archaeon
TTATGATGTAACTTCTTGTCACAGCAGATTACCACAGATATGATCGGGCAATATATCCTCCTGCCTGACATATCTGATACATTTGATGCTCCCATACGGGACGACTTCCCAAAGATCGCATTGGGCGGGACCTCCATATCTGATATTGCCGATATGGTGAACAGTAATGTCTCTCTGGGATTGGGGTCAATAATGGATAATCCACCCGTGGACTATCTTGCAAAAACCCGCGGTGTCCCTGAAGTTACTGTTCCCCTGCCCATCGGTCTTAAGCACACGGACCAGTTCTTTGATGCTCTCTCCCAAATATCAGGATGCCATGTACCTGATAAATATTTGAACGAGCGTGGACGGTTGATCGATGCCATGGTTGATGTTCATAAATACCTGTATGGCGTGCGCGTAGCTGTTTATGGCGACCCTGAAAAGGTGGTGGGCATGGTCTCCCTGATGCTTGAAGTGGGAATGCATCCGGTTATTGTGGTATCGGGCAGCAAGAGCCCGGATTTCAGGAGAACTGTGGAGTCCATGATTAGGGAAACATGGCCCGATTGTGACACAACAATTCTGGACGGTGTGGATTTCGATACCTTCAATGATACTGTCAGGAGCATCAGGCCTGATTTGCTTGTGGGCGATTCCAATGGAAAGTACATCTCAAAGGCTGAGGGCATACCATTAGTGCGAATAGGATTGCCCATACATGACAGGGTGGGTGCCCAGAGGCTGCTTATGTTAGGTTACAGAGGGGCAATGGAATTAATCGACAGGATCACAAATACTATACTGGAGCATGGGGATGCGTCGTAATTACCCAATTCTATTGCGGATGGGTATACTATGTTTACTCATCCTGGCGGTCCTTGCGACAGGTTGTACGGAAAAACATGAATCTGATATCGGCATGGCCGTAGAGTTCAATGACCATGCCGCATGTGCTTATGTAGCAAAGGAGAACAACTGGTACGAAGATGAAGGGATCAATCTCACCACTTATGAAAGCTATGCCACAGGAATGCAGCTTACCAGTGCGCTTGCAAGAGGTGATATTCAGGTCGCCTATATCTGTCTGTCTCCTGCTATTCTGGCATATTCCAGGGGCGTTCCGCTGGTGATCGTTGCCGGAACCCATAAGCAAGGCTACGGCCTGGTCGCCAGTCCTGGTATTGAAAACATCTCTGACCTGAATGGTGCAACCATAGGATGTGTGCGGGAAGGCGGCATGGTGGATATCCTCTTAAACCGCATGATCAAGGAATATGACCTCAAGGATGTCCGGATCCAGCGAATGGAACCCTTAAAACAGGTCATTGCCCTGGAAACAGGCAGGATAGATGCTGCATTTCTGCCGGAGCACCATGCAACCGCTGCCGAATCTAACGGCTTTAACATGCTTATTACAAGCCATGAATTGTGGGATAATATGCAGGGCAGTGTCCTGATCGTTAAGCAAGAACTTATCGAGGACGATCCCGAAACTGTAAGAAAACTGGTTCAGGTAACCCAAAAAGCAACCGACTGGATGGGTGATAATCCCAACGAGACGGCTGTGATCCTTGCAGAAGAACTGGACAGTGATCCAGCGATCATCAAAAAATCGATGAGCCGGTTGAATTACACCACCCGCATCGATGTAGAGTCTGTTCAGGAGATGATCGACTATATGGTGGAACTTGGGTATATCGAGGAGGGCATAAGAGCTGATGATATGCTGGATACTACATTCCTACAGGAACAAGTATGAGAATTCGAAATATACTGGATGGATGTATCCCGATCATCATATTTATCCTGATATGGGAGAGTATCGCCCGGCTGTATATTGTTCCCGAATACATATTCCCGTCGTTCTCTGTTGTGATGGGGGAGTTCTACCATCTGACAGTTAATGGAGTCCTGCTGAATAATCTTGCAAGCAGCCTGTTCAGGGTGCTGGCAGGATTTCTGCTGGGTTCTGTGGCGGGTATTATGATGGGAACAGTGATGGGATGTAAGCAGATCATAAACAGGTCGTTTAACCCGATCTTCAGTTTGCTCTATCCAATACCAACGCTTGGCTGGGCACCATTATTGATGATCTGGATAGGGATAAATGAGATGCTGCCGATCATATTGATATTCCTGTGTTCATTCTTTCCTGTGCTCTATAACACGATCACAGGCATCAGGGGTGTTGATAGCGATGTCATCAAAGCAGCAAGAACCCTGGGTGCATCAGATCGAAAGATACTGACCAGTGTTATCCTGCCGCTTGCCGTACCTAACATCTTTACCGGGCTAAGACTGGAAGCTGGTATGGCATGGCGGGTTGTGATAGCGGCTGAGATGGTCGCAATCCCGACAGGCATCGGCGCACTGCTGATACGTTCGGAGAGTCTGCTTAGGGTGGATATTATCATCGTCTGTTTGATGGTGCTTTCGGTAATGTGCCTGGTCTTTGAGCGGGTCTTCCAGTATATCGAAACTAAAATGACAAAAGAATGGAGGTAAATGATGCCGGATATTGAATTGAAGAATATCAGTAATTATGTATTCAATGGCCTGAATATGGAAATATTTGATAAGGAGTTGCTGGTCGTAATCGGTCCGAACGGAGCGGGAAAATCAACACTGCTCAATATCATTGCCGGGCTTGTGGAGTATGATGGAAACGTGCTCTTTGACGGGGTTTCGGTCAACAGGATGCTAACCGATAAGCGGCGTGTTGGTTATCTATTCCAGAATCTTGCACTGTTTCCGCATCTTGATGTTGCATCCAATATAGGATATGGACCGGCAGTGAACGGCAGCACAAGGGAAAACATTGCACAGAGAGTGGATGAATTGCTCAGGTTAATGAAGATCGAGCATCTGAAAGACCGTTATCCGAAGAATTTGAGTGGCGGGGAGCGCCAGAGGGTGGCTCTGGCACGGGCGCTTGCCGTATCACCGCAGGTGCTGCTCCTTGATGAGCCATTCAGCAGTCTGGACTCTGGAACATGCAGGTGCATCAGGCAGGAGATCAAAAGGATACAGAGGGGGCTGGGGATCACAACTGTGCTTGTTACACATGACATGGCAGAGGCAGAAGAAATGGGAGACAGGATCGTGGCAATGAATGATGGAGAGGTCCATGAGGTCGCTGATATTCAGAGGATGTACAGATATGATCTTGATGATCTAAGTCACCTACAGAACTGCACTAGCTGCGCCATCGATTGTTATTGTAAGGAATGATTGGAATGTACACAAAAATAAAAGAGAGGTTTGCACAAATCGTGGCGGAAAATAACCTGTTAGATGAGACGGTAAGGATCAGTGCTAAGACCCTGACCCCGGAAGAGGCTATAGGAAATCCGGAAAGTGACGATTTTCCGATACTGAAGGGGCATGAGCGGATGATGCAGGCAGAGTTCAGGGGGAGCTTTGGTCAGGCATTCACGGACATGTACGGCGACTTCGAAGGAACACTTCAGGACGTGCTTTACATGGAACTCAATAACAACTTCAGGAGGGCAATTTTCATCGCAACCCTGAATGCAGTGATGCGAAATCTCGGTCTGATAGAGGGAAGTGTTCACTGCAAGGATCACGGTCCTGAAGAGTGTGGTCTGGATCTGGTTGAGTTTCTTGAAGGATGCAAAATATCAAGGATAGCATTGGTCGGATTCCAGCCGGTACATGCACGATGTTGTTCTGGATGTTACGAACTAAAAATACTGGACCTGGATAAGGAGAATATTGGGAAAGAGAAATTTGGTGTTGTCATGCTAGATGGTGATAAGAATGCAAAAGAGGTGCTGAAATGGTGCGATCTGGCACTTGTCACAGGAACAACGGTCGTTAATGGGACCATCGGACCAATACTTGAGATGGCAGGAAAGAAAGTGGTGTTCTATGGCATCAGTATAGCTGGAGTTGCGCAGTTGTTTAATTTTAACCGATTCTGTCCAAGATCTACATGATGTAGTAGAAAATAATAATAAGGAATCAATTAATGAGGAATTTATATGACTGTAGTAATTGATGCACATAACCACCTGGGCGGACCGGATAAAGGTGATGGGATGACACAGACCGTAGGTAATCTCATTTCCAGGATGGATGTCGCAGGCATTCAAAAGGCTGTGGTGTTTCCATTCAATGATGAGGACCCGGGGAGTTCATTTTCCAGAAGTAATGACCAGGTCTATAGTGATGTGGCCAGTAATCCTGACAGGCTGATAGGATTTGGACGCCTTGACCCCAACCAGGGGGATCAGGCAGTGGCAGAGGCCCGACGCTGTGTTGTAGAACTGGGACTGTCAGGAATTAAACTACATCCCCATGCCCAGAAGTTTGCTATTGACAGTATGACAGTGTACAGTATCGCAGAATGGGTGGCGGCCGTACGGCCTGACATACCCATAATTTTCGATAACGGTAAACCCACTTCACCTAATAAGCTCATCGGGGACCTGGCCGGGGCATTCCCTGAAATTACGTTCATTCTTGCCCACATGCGGGGCGGGGATTTCATTGAAGTGACAGCAGCTCATGATAACATATACATCCAAACCACAGGGGTGCTGCAGGTAGAAGTGGTGCAGCAGTGTGTTGATGAGCTGGGGGCTGACAGGGTTATGATGGGGTCGGATTCACCGTATCATTCCATGGAGGACGAGGTTGTTAAGGTCGAATCACTACAATTGTCTGAAAGTGAAAAGCAGCTGATTTTTAGCGGGACTGCAAAGAAGGTACTAAAGATCTGATCGGTTCTTAACCTTTTTATTTTTCTATATCTGGTCCACTGAACAGTTGTAAATCTTAATATAAGTTTATAGGTATATTTATATATTATACAGTAGGCTACCGTATGGTGATATAAGTGAGATATGTAATAGCAATAATACGACCTGAACGGCTTGATGCGGTCAAACGGGAACTTCAAAAGGTCGAAGTAAACAGGTTGACAGTAACATCTGTTTCTGGATATGGTGCACAAAAGGGGCATTTGGAGATATACAGGGCACTGGAGTATGAGGTGAACCTCCTTGAAAAGATCAAACTTGATATCGCAGTAAATGATGAGTTCTTACAGCCAACTATCGAAGCTATACAGCGAGGGGCCAAGACAGGTGAGAAAGGTGAGATAGGGGATGGGAAGATATTCGTGCTGCCTCTTGAAGATGTAATAAGGATCAGTACAGGCGAAAAGGGATCTATGGCTATTTAGGAGGTAAAAAATATGGCTATTGTTGCAGCAGATACTGCATGGGTCTTGATATCATCAGCGCTTGTATTATTTATGCTCCCCGGCCTTGCACTTTTCTATGGAGGGATGGTACGGCGTAAGAATGTCCTTAGCAGCATGATGCACTCATTTGTTGCACTGGGTGTTATTACTATCGAGTGGGTAATTATTGGCTATTCGCTTGCCTTCGGGACCGGAAACTGGTTCATAGGTGGATTTGAGCATATATTCCTGCGGGGGATCGATCTGAATTCCACTTCAGGTACAATTCCCACATACACATTTGTTGTATTCCAGGGGATGTTTGCCATAATAACACCTGCCCTTATTTCTGGTGCCGTTGCCGGGCGTATTAAGTTCAAGGCATACATCGCATTCATCGCACTGTGGGGGCTTATCGTCTATGCACCAGTATG
>JAKRWB010000363.1 GCA_022353185.1 ANME-2 cluster archaeon
TTTTCTGAGACCCTGGCCTATATCCATATCAGGTAAAAAGAGTTAATGGATGAAGAGTTTTACTCTTCAACCATCTCAGACATTATTTTATTATAGAAACTCAGGTCGAACAGGTCATCCTGGGTCAGCAGTTTGTCTGTATATCCCAGTTCGTACTGCACACTGGCATATTCCAGTGTGGTGTTCAGTATAATACCGGGGTCAGTTATCCATTGACCGTCCCAATCGTTAATTGATTTGTTTGAAATCTCATATGAAACACCGATATCGTCAGCGAATATCTGGGCGGCTTCTTCGGGATGTTCGTTGATGTATTTAGTGGCCTTGATATGCGTCTTGACAATCTGTTCCACCAGGTCTGGATGGTCCCTAATCAGTTCATCACGTACCAATACCACGCAACAGGCATGGTTCTTCCACATTTCACCTGACTGCACCACGACCCTGCCTGTACCCTCAGACTCGATTATTGTTGGACTGGGGTGGGGAAGGAATACGGCATTCACATTACCGGAAGCCAGTGCAGTCTTTGCGTCTGCACCGCCCATACCTAGTATGGTCAAATCTTCTTTTGGATCAATATCGTTGTCCATAAGCCATTTCCTGAGCACAGTATCCTGCAGGGTCCCTGCTGGAAATGTGGCGATCTTCAGGCCCTTGAGGTCCTGTGGAGACTCATATGGCAGGTCGGTGGCAAGTACAAGGTCTGAACCCTGGACCTGTGCCCCGGCAACTATCTTTGCGTCAAGACCCTTGTCGATGGCAGACAGAGGTGGTGTGGCCCCAACATAGGCTACATCTATCTCGCCTGCAAGCATGGCTGTCATTTCAGGGGCACCTGTGGGGAACAGGTAATCCTTGGTGGATGTTACGCCATAGGACTCCAGGTCTTCAAGCCACCAGCCCTTGGCATCGGCTGTCATGTATGCTATCTGATGGGTGCTGGGCTGATAGCCGAACCTTAGTTCACCAATAGCCTTTGTTTCTTCAATCTCTTCAGTAGGGGCTGTACAGCCTGATAATAGTACTATCCCTAGTGTAATTGTAATAATAAATATTTTCTGTGGGTTTACCATTTTAATACCTCCTTATTCGGTATTTATAATGTAAAATCATCTATTTAACCTATTTAACGGTTTCCAATAATGCACGTGCTTACCCCAAAAAGTATTAGATATATTGTATTATTGTACAATTGTATCAATATCTTCATAATTATGTTGGTAATTGCATGAATTATGGAGAAAATGTCATACATTTTTATGACATGTCTGAACTCCACCATAAAAACCCATTACTTCAACAGTCCCCTGACGATAAC
>JAKRWB010000364.1 GCA_022353185.1 ANME-2 cluster archaeon
CCGGGTGCGAGTGTGGGTGGTCACTGTTTGCCTGTGGATGGCCTCCAGAGTTGCGCCTCTGGAGGGCGCACACACGTATGCCCTGTGGGAGCATACGTGGATTTGTGAAAAGGCTGAGGCGCTGGGGTATCATCCGAAGGTAATCACTGCGGGCAGGGCTGTGAATGATTATATGCCGCTGCATATGTTCGAGCTGCTGGGTCCGGGCGCTGATTTTGGCGCACACTTCACCTACGAGATACAGGATAAGGCGGGAGGTTTTGCACAGGTGCTGGGGTTAGTTGAGGGATTTGCTGATGAAGAGGATGTGGTGGTCGGTGTGAGTTAAGGGATACAGGGATTGTATAAAGAAGCAGGGAATATAATATATGATCACTATAAATATAAGAATCTGAAGGTGATTTATAGATGTCGACAGCAATAAAAGAAATGGATAGAATCGAACTGATTAACCTCGAAAGACTGGCTCACATCTTAAAAGGGCTAAGTATAGCAGAATCTGAAACTTTAGAAATCCTTTTGGATAAAGAGGCTTTCAGAAGCATCGATCAGTCTCTTGAGGAGCTGGATAATGGAGAGGGGATACCAATTGACAAATGGTGAACGAAAACAATACAAAATTTTTATGTCTCCTTCTGCACATAGGAGATATAGAAAGTTCAATCAGCATTTGCAACGTAAAATTAAAGATGAAGTAAAGAAGCTGTCAGAAGAGCCCTATCGGTATGGAGAACTTAAGGGACCCTTGAAAGGTATCAGGTCTTACCATTTTGAGTATATTAATACAGAATATAGAATTGCTTATCGGATTGTCGAGAATGAAAATAGAATAGAGATTGTTCTGGTCAAAACCAGAGAGAGTTTTTACCAAACATTGAGGCGGATTGTGAGATGACTGAAAAAGTGTGGGGAGGTCGGAAAAATCGAGAGTATCTATGTGTTCAATTGGTTTTGAATCAGCATCTAAAAAAACAAAAGATACAGATTTCACTGTGCGACACCACCTCATTCAAATTTTTTAACCCAATCATATTATAATAATCTTCATAGGATAGGTAAAAATTATGAAAGGCATAATCCTCTCAGGCGACACGGGCTCCCGTCTCTATCCCCTCACAAAGGTGAACAATAAGCACCTGCTGCCTGTATATGACACAGATACGGTTGGCTGCCACCTGGCTACCCTTGCGGGCAGAAGGTGCAGGGTAAGCGATAATAATAACATTATAAATATATTTCGGCCGGAGCCCGACACCTGCAAAAATGCCTCCCGCACAAGGTTTTCATAAACATCTTACAATGAAAAATTCCTAGTTCTGACGGATTATGTGGTTCTTAAAAATTAATAGTTATTTTTATAAATAAAGG
>JAKRWB010000365.1 GCA_022353185.1 ANME-2 cluster archaeon
GAGGCTTTCTGCAGAATCTCATTCTTTCAACATTTTCTATTTCGACTTGCCTCAACGAATCTCTATACCTGACTTTGTAATCATCCCACGTGTTGCAAGAGAAAAGAATTAATGCTATAGTGATTGTAATTGTTACTGATTTCCTTGTTTTGGTTTTTGGAGACACACAATAAAACGAAAAATAAGGAAATCAACTTATCGATTTCAGATACGAGAGAAGGAAATGCGTTTATACTTTCCTATACGTTGAAAAATAGGCTTGATAAAAAGGATGCTATAGGCAGGTATTAAATTTACTTATATGAGGGGCAAATTGCTTTTTGAATGACTATTGTGACAAAAAGTGTTAGTTACTGAAGTCGAAGCACTAAATATTAACTGTTTTGCCTTATTTTCCACATGAAACATTGGGCATATAACATTTTATAACAATGTCTAAAAATAACCACCATAATCACCTGTTTTCAAATAAAACCCACTTATTAAGCTCCATTTCAACTGGTGATTTTTGCCAACACTTCTCTCACAACCCCTGCATTAGCTTCATATGCCTTTTCCCCTATAACAACAGCAGGCAGTTCCTTAATATGATACTTCAACACTACCCCCGGATGCACCGACGCATCAACAATACGAAAACGTGCACCGAACTCCAGGGCCAGGCTCTTGAGGGCATCACTTAATTCAGGCGAGGGGTCTGTTGGCATCACAGCCACCCCACAGGTACAGTCGATGCGTTTATTCACTAATTTCTTGACAAGAATAACTTCCAGTTCCACAGACATGGTCTTGTTGGTCAACTCAATACCCCTGCTGGGTATGTCCTCGCTCAATTCTCTCTTTCACCATTGATGAAATCCTCTGTCAATTGGTACGCCTCAGTATCAGAATGCTGCACTGGCGGATACTTCATGAAATATGATGACGGAGAATACAGAATCCCACCTACACCTCTATCAAGCGCCAGTCTGCAACAGCGTATAGCATCTACCACCACTCCCGCAGAGTTAGGAGAATCCTCCACCGACAGCCGCAATTCCAGATTCATTGGCACATCACCGAACAGCCTGCCTTCAATCCTCAAATAACAGACCTTATTATCATTCTGCCACGGCACATAATCGCTGGGACCTATGTGAATATTGTCATCATCAAGCCTCTCGGACAGCACGGATTGCACCGATTCTGTCTTTGACATCTTTTTGGAAGCGAGCCTTTCCCTGTTGAGCATATTAAGAAAATCAGTGTTTCCCCCGGTGTTTAACTGGTACGTCCTGTCTATTTTTACTCCACGTTTATTGAACAGGTCAACCAGTGTCCGGTGGGTAATTGTAGCACCTATCTGCGCCTTTATATCATCACCTATTATGGGTATACCTTTTTCCTTGAACCTGTCAGCCCACTCTGGGTTACTTGCAATAAAAACAGGTATGTTATTTATCAACGCCACTCCAGCCTCCAGGGCACAATTAACATAAAACCGTGTGGCTTCTTCAGAGCCTACAGGAAGGTAATTCAAAAGTATCTCGGCCTTGGAACCATTCAATATATTTACAATCTCCTCTTTTGATGGCTCCTTCGCATCAGAAACAATAAATGTGTCTTTATCATCATAATCGCTCATGTGTTCTGATACGCCGTCCAGCACCTTTCCCATATTCACCTTCACACCTGTGCTGGGTATATCTTTGCAAAATACGGTCGTACAATTGGGTTTTTCAAATATTGCCTCTGATACATCCTTTCCCACTTTCCGTTTATCAATATCAAAAGCTGCCACCACCTCAATATCATAAGGGAGGTAACCTCCAAGGTCCCAGTGCATGATTCCATTAATACCTTTGCTACCGTTATTCTTATAATACTCAATTCCCTGTATCAAGGAACTGGCGCAATTTCCAAGACCCACAATTGCAATTTTGATTTTATCCACAAACAATATCCTCCTCATACCACGCATTAATGGGAAAGTTCGCCATTATTAAAAATATGAATCAAGCATAAAGTGTTATAATTATTTGAATTTTGCTTGTCTTTCCGAAATAACATAGAACCATTCCTTGGCTATAACATCAGATAGTATTTAATTATTTGTAAATAAAATCCACAAATTACCTTTTTCAAAACAAGATGATCCTCCTTTCAGTCGAAAATACTGGGCAGTCGACCTAACTTTTAATACCTTTCCTTAACATAACTTCCAATAAATGCTCTCGTTTAAAGCAGTATCAGACTTCCAGCCAACAGGTGACCAGGGGCCGGCCATAGAAGCATTATCAAAAGGCATCCTGGCAGGTGAACGACACCAGACTCTCCTCGGGGTCACTGGTTCAGGCAAGACCTTCACTGTAGCCAAGGTTATCGAAAGGGTCCAGCGGCCCACCCTGGTCATTGCCCATAACAAGACCCTTGCCGCCCAATTGTACAGCGAATTCAAGGCGTTTTTCCCTGACAATGCAGTGGAATACTTTGTCAGTTATTATGATTACTACCAGCCAGAAGCATATTTGCCCACTACAGACATCTATATTGAAAAAGATGCCCATATCAATGATGAGATAGACAAACTCAGGCTCGCAACAACCCGCTCACTCATTGAACGACGGGATGTGGTCGTTGTGGCCAGTGTATCCTGTATCTACGGCCTGGGAAGTCCGGAAGAATGGCGCAGCATGACCCTGATACTCGATGTGGGCCAGCACATCGAACGAAAAAATATCCAGGCCGCACTGGTAGATATCCAATACGAGCGCAATGACCTGAATTTTACTCAGGGCAATTTCAGGGTGCGGGGCGATACGATAGAAGTCTTTCCCGCCATGTCAAACCAGGGATTGCGTATAGAATTGTTCGGCGACGAAGTGGAACGTATAACCGAGTTCGACCCATTGACAGGTCATACCCTGCACGACCTCCAGCGCGCTGCAATATACCCTGCCCGGCACTATATTATGCCTGCCGAGACCATCGAAAAAGCCATAGTCTCAATAGAAGCAGAACTGGAAGTGGAAGTTGAGCGATTCCGTTCCCAGGGGAAACTTTTGGAAGCACAGCGACTGGAACAGAGGACACGGTTCGATATCGAAATGATGCGCGAAATTGGGTACTGTTCTGGTATCGAGAACTATAGTGCACATATGGAAGGTCGATCGCCCGGAGAGCCACCATTTTCACTACTTGATTTCTTTCCCGACGACTATTTAGTAATCCTTGACGAAAGCCATGTTACCCTTCCACAGATCCAGGGGATGCACAATGGAGACCGTGCCCGCAAGGATTCACTTGTGTCCAACGGTTTCAGGCTGCCAAGTGCCTATGACAACAGGCCGCTGAGGATTGATGAGTTTCGCAAACGTGCGGGGCAGACCATATATGTCTCGGCCACGCCTGGTGATTTTGAAATGGAAAATAGCACCAAAGTGGTGGAACAGATAATCAGGCCCACCGGGCTGGTGGATCCTGAAGTTGCTATACGGCCTGTAGTAGGACAGGTGGACGACCTGATAGGAGAGGTCAGGCGCGAGGTGAATGCAGGCGGACGTGTTCTGGTCACTACCCTGACCAAGCGGATGGCTGAGGACCTGACAGAATACCTGGCTGAACTCGATATCAAGGCCAGGTATATGCACTCAGACATTCAAACCCTTGAACGGGTGGAAATTATACGGGACTTGCGCCTGGGCAAGTTTGATGTACTGGTGGGCATTAATCTGCTGAGGGAAGGTCTTGACCTTCCCGAGGTGTCACTTGTCGCCATTCTTGACGCAGATAAGGAAGGGTTCCTGAGGTCTGAGCGCTCGCTCATCCAGACCATCGGGCGTGCCAGCCGAAACGTGGATGGGAGTGTGGTGATGTATGCTGATAAGATAACCGGTTCAATCAAAAGGGCAGTGGATGAAACAAATCGGCGGCGTCTCATCCAGCAGGAATATAACAGACAGCACAACATCACGCCTAAGTCCATAACCAAGTCCATCAGGGGAGATATTGTACCAAAATCCGATGAAATTATTACAGAGCTCTTTGATGATATGTCTCAAGAGGAGATACTGAATTTAATAATAGACCTGGAAGCCAGTATGCAAAAGGCAGCCAAAAAGCTTGAATTTGAAGATGCTGCTTCTATGAGGGACCGTATCAGGGAACTCAAATTAAAACTGGAAGACATCGACTGAACCGTTAACAGCCTACCACCCTTCTGAAAATACACCTGGTTGGGTTATATTTATCAACATGACAGGGCAATTTTGGGCATTAAGACTATGGCAATATTTCTCCATATGTTTGGCATCAGGGAAATAATGAGCCACACTTGCAGTACATCGATTGCCTACA
>JAKRWB010000366.1 GCA_022353185.1 ANME-2 cluster archaeon
CTCACCAAGCAACTTCGACTCACCATAAACATTAATAGGACATGCAAGGTCAGATTCTATGTATTCCTTTTTAGAACCATCAAAAACATAATCCGTGCTGAAATGCACAAGTTTAGCTCCAACCAGGAAACAGCCCTGCGCAATATAACCCGGTGCCTTCCCATTTACATCGAACGCAAGTTCCTTATTGTCCTCACAACCATCCACGTCAGTGTAAGCCGCAGCATTGATCACGAGATCAGGATTGATCATCTCGATGGTTTCAAGAACCAAATCCCTGTCAGTAATATCAATATCACTATGTTTCAGCGCAACAGCATCAGGAAAAACACTGCAAAGGTCCGTGCCAAGCATCCCACCGGCGCCGAAAATCAGTGTTTTAATTTCTCCCACCACCATCGATTATCAACATACCACTTAGCAGTTTCCTTAAGCCCGTCATTGAAATCGTATTCTGGCGTCCAGCCCAGTTCCATTAACTTGGAACAATCAAGCGAATACCTCAGATCATGCCCCGGACGGTCTTCAACATATTCGATCATTGAATCATTCTTACCAAGAATCTCAAGAAGCTTTTGTGTTATCACGAGGTTTGTTTTCTCAGCTCCGCCACCGACATTGTAAATTTCACCAATACTACCATTATGTAAAATAAAATCAACAGCCTTACAGTGGTCAAGCACATGGATCCAATCGCGTACATTCTGACCGGTCCCGTAAACTGGAACTTTTTTGTTATCCACAAGATTTGTCACGAACAGCGGGATCAATTTCTCAGGATATTGATACGGTCCAAAATTATTGGTACATCTGGTAATGATCACAGGAAGATTATAAGTTATGTAATACGACTGCGCAAGCAGATCGGACCCTGCCTTGCTCGAAGAGTACGGACTTGATGGCGTCAGTATATCAGTTTCCTTAAAAGAACCATCAGGAATGCTCCCATAAACCTCATCAGTAGAAATATGTACAAACCTCTTGATATTGTGTTTCAATGCGCTTTCAAGAAGAGTATGGGTTCCCAGAACATTCGTCCTGACAAAAACCGAACCATCTTCAATTGAGCGGTCAACATGGCTCTCAGCCGCAAAATGAACCACATGATCAACCCTTTGCATAACTTTGTTAACAACATCGGGATCGCAGATATCGCCACAAACAAACGAATAATTCAGGTTATTCTCAACATCCTTCAGGTTATCTGGATTTCCAGCATACGTCAATTTATCAAGATTGATTATTTTATAATCCGGGTACTTACCCAGCATATGCCTGATAAAGTT
>JAKRWB010000367.1 GCA_022353185.1 ANME-2 cluster archaeon
CAGTTCGGCTGATACAAGAGGAAAAAGAGAAGTGATTCTGTCAGAGTATTTGCATAGAGGGGAGTAATTATGGATTCACAAAATGCAATCAGATTATTAGATGATACATTTAACAATGATTTTAATACAGACAGATTTTCCAGATTCATAAAGGAATTATTCAATGAGTTTAATGTTACACAGAGAGAAAGGCATGCTTGGTCAGAATTTAAGAGTCATATTGACACGTATCAGCTTTTAGGAAGTTATATCGAATCTAAAAAATCCATCGATGTGCTTGCTGTTAAGCTTAAAAGAACAAGCTCAATAGACAGGGCAAGGACTAAGCAGAGAAATTTCGTTGCAAAATATTTGAGTGATAATCATAAAGATGCTGCACTTGTGGCATTTTATGGGGATGATCGGCAAGACTGGCGCTTTTCTTTTGTAAAATTAGATTATCACCTTGAGAGAGATGAATCTGGAAATGTTAAGCCAGTTGAAGACCTGACACCTGCTAAAAGATATTCTTATCTTGTGGGTGTCAATGAACCGAACCATACCTGCAAAAGGCAATTTTTAGACTTTATAATTAATGAAGATACAAATCCGTCCATTGCAAAAATTGAAGAAGCTTTCAGTATTGATAATGTTACCAAGAAATTCTTCTCAGAGTATAAAGAATTGTTTTGGGAATTAAAGGAATCGCTGGATAAAATAATTGAAAAACATTCAAATGTAAAAGAAGAATTTGATAATAAGAGCATCTCAACAGTGGATTTTTCCAAAAAATTGTTAGGTCAAATCGTTTTTATTTATTTCCTTCAGAAAAAAGGGTGGCTTGGGGTTGGCAAGGACAAAGAGACTGGTAAATTTAAAGAATGGGGAGATGGACCAAAGAAGTTCCTAAGGAAGTTGTTCGATAAAGAGATTATAGGTTATGATAAATTCTTTAATGAAATTCTTGAACCATTATTCTATGAAGCTTTATCGAAAGAATATGATCATAATTTTTACAGCAGGTTTGACTGCAAGATTCCCTTTTTGAATGGCGGGCTGTTTGAGCCAATAAATGATTACGATTGGGTCAATGTTAAAATCCCCTTTGAAAATAAGATTTTTGAGGATATTCTTGGAACTTTTGATAGGTTCAATTTCACTGTCAAGGAAGACGAACCATTAGATAAAGAGGTTGCAGTTGACCCTGAAATGCTGGGGAAAGTTTTTGAAAATCTTCTGACCGTTAATGACAGAAAATCCAAAGGTGCGTTCTATACACCAAGAGAAATTGTTCATTATATGTGTCAGCAGAGTCTGATAAATTATCTTGAAACAAATACGGATGTTCCTGTGAGTGATATTGAGACTTTCATCCTGCATGGAGAGCTTGCACAACAAATATCTAATAAAGTTGATGTCGAAGACAAATACATACCTACTTCGATAAAAATAAATCATAAAAAAATCAATGACTTATTGAAAAATATAAAAATTGTCGACCCTGCTGTGGGTTCAGGGGCTTTTCCTATGGGGATGATGAACGAGATTGTCAAAGCAAGGTCAATTTTATCCTGGTTAAGTGAGGATAATAAACCAAACTATTACGACCTGAAGCGTGAAACTATCGAGAACTGCCTGTATGGTGTGGATATTGATTCTTCAGCTGTGGATATTACAAAACTCAGGTTCTGGCTTTCCCTAGTGGTTGATGAGTCTGATATTAAGAAAATTAAGCCGCTACCGAATTTAGACCACAGGATCATGTGCGGGAACAGCCTACTTGAGGAGTTTGAAGGGGTTAAACTGTTTGACGAACAATTGCTGGAAGTCATCCCTGAAACCAGCGATTTTGGGCTAGAACAGGTCAATGCAGAGATCGAGAAGCTCTATACTGAACTTGGTGAGATACATACAGGAAAGAGAAAGGATAACGGGCGCAAAAAAGAAATCGAGACAGAATTGAAAAAGCTTGAAAGAAAACGGAAAGCGATTCTTACCAGACCAAAAGACGAGACCCAACAGTCCACTTTTGACTCTGTACTGGAAAATAGAAAAAAGGAATCCCAGAAAAAATTAGCTGAGCTGAAACGATTACAGAAAGCCTTTTTCAATGAGCAGAGCAGGAAGCGGAAAAAAGAGTTGGCCGAGGATATTGACAGAATTGAGTGGGAGCTTGTTGAGGAGACGCTGAAAGAGCAGGGAAATGAAGGTGCAATGCAGAAGCTTGCGCAGTATAAGAAGAATAAGTCCAAGCCATTCTTTTTGTGGAAGCTGTATTTTTCTGATGTGTTCCAGAGGGAGAATCCAGGATTTGATGTGGTGATTGCAAATCCGCCGTATGTTGATTCTGAAGAAATGGTAAAAAAAATGCCTGAACAAAGGGAACAAATAGCTTCGACATATAAAACTGCTAGTGGAAATTGGGATCTGTATATACCATTTTTTGAGTTGGCATTCAATATATCAAGAAACACAGCCACAATAACTTTTATCACACCAAATAAATGGCTTTCTATGGCTTATGGTAAGAAATTAAGAGAGCTATTTATGGATTATTTTACACAATTATGTAATTGCGATAAAATCAAAGTATTTGAAGCGGGAAACACTCCAGAAATATCTTTTATTAAGAAAACTGCAAATGATAATGATATTATAATCCATTCATTCAATGAAGATTATTCTCTTAGCAAAAAAGGAAAGATTCTCCGTTCAACATTAAAGATAGGGAATTGGGGGATAATATTATCAGAAAATTTAATATTATTAATTAAAATACTAAACAATGTTAAAAGAGTAGCAGATTATGGTGATGTTGAAAATCCTTTTGCCGTTTCTGAAGCTTATAATTTATTATCTTGCTTGTATGACGGAAAAGAATCTGATAACAATTCAGATTTAAAATTTATCAATACAGGAACAATTGATAAATACGTTACGTTGTGGGGTTTTAAAAAGACTACTTACATCAAACATAAATTTTTATTCCCATTTGTTGATAAAAAAGAATTCAAATCAATTATGCCCAAAAGATTTGAACAATCAATTTCTAGAAAAATAATAATAACCGGGATAAGACATTTTGAATGTTTTATTGATATTAATGGTGAGTATGTTGCTGGAAAATCTACGATTATAATAAGAGAGTCAACAAATAACAAGAAATTAGAGCCATTGTTGGCTTTGTTAAATTCAAGTATAGTTAGCTTTTACTTGAAAGATGCATTCAGTGCAACAGGTATTGATGGTGGTGTGAATTTTTCTGCTCCAATGGTTAGAGACATCCCATTACCTGAAATTAGTGATGAAGAAATTAAAATATTAGAAGAATTCGCAAATAAAATTATTTCAATTACTTATTCAGCAGATTACCTCGACAACCTACAGAAACAATCCCAGGTAAAAACCCTTGAAAACCAAATCGACCAGCTCGTCTACAAACTCTACGACCTGACCCCCGAAGAGACACAGATTGTCGAGGGGTTCAATGAGGGAAAATGATATGGATTCGGAAAAATCATTAATCGTCTTTCAGGACAAGAAAATAAGAAGAGTTTGGCATAATGAAGAATGGTTTTTTTCTGTTGTCGATATAGCCGCAGTTCTGACTGAGCAGGGTGATGCTCAAAAAGCAAGAAAGTACTGGAATAAACTAAGCCAAAGGCTTAGAGAAGAGGGTAGCGAAGTGGTGACAAATTGTCACCGGTTGAAATTGCCTGCTGAAGATGGCAAACTAAGGAAAACTGACTGTGCGAACACTAAAACAATACTTAGGATAATACAGTCAATCCCTTCCCCTAAAGCAGAACCATTTAAACAATGGCTTGCCAATGTCGGTTTTGAAAGGATCAAGGAAATAGAAGATCCTGAACTTGCACAGGAGCGCATGAAAGAGATCTACGAGCAGAAAGGTTACTCAAAATCATGGATAGACAAGCGACTGCGAGGTATTGCCGTAAGACAGGACCTGACGGACGAATGGCAGAAACAGGGGATAAATGAACATATCGAATTTGCAATACTCACTGCCGAAATTTCAAAAGCCAGTTTTGGATTAACACCTTTTGAATATAAAAATCTCAAGGGCTTAAAGAACGAAAATCTCAGAGACCACATGACTGATTTGGAGCTCATTTTTTCAATGCTTGGGGAAGCATCCACGAGTGAGATTGAACGGACACGAAATCCCGAAACATTTAATGAGCACAAAATGGCATCAAAGGATGGCGGTACGATTGCAAAAAACGCCCGTCTGGAACTGGAACAAAAAACAAAACAGAACGTAATAACGGGTGAAAATTATCTGAAAGAACCTGAAAAGAAAAAGCGGATTGGGATGAAATAAAAGCAAAAGGGCGCGGTGCATATTATGAGAAATGAGCAAATGCCCATTAAAAATGGGCGCGTCCGTTTTAATTGAGCGCAAACGATTGAACAATGAATCTAACATACAATATCGAAAAAAACCATTTCGTCTACAAACTCTATGACCTGACCCCCGAAGAGATCGCCATCGTTGAGAATTTCAATAAAGGGAAGTAAAATGAATCAAAAAGAAGGCTGCTTAAATGAATGAACAAACAATCGAAATAAGAGAGAAAATCCTCAATGCACTCAAGCAGAATGACGTTAAACGTGCAGC
>JAKRWB010000368.1 GCA_022353185.1 ANME-2 cluster archaeon
GCTGTCTATATTAGAGAAAAGACAGACGTTGCCTTTAGACCATTCGGCCTTGATCTTTTTGATAAACTCTCTGACGCCTGTGAGGCGATTCGAAAGACGCTTGATAAGGAGCGAAAAGAGTTAATGGCGTGTCAGGTGGACTTGCCAGATCTGCTAGAGGGAACTACTGCATACGAGTTGATATCAAGCATCACGTCACTGACCAAGCCGGAGGAAGTTGAGAAGCTCAGCACGCTCTCAGATACCGAGAAAGAACAGTTAAGGGAAACACGCAAGCAGCTTTATTATGATCTTCAGGCTGAAGACTCGTCGAAAGCAGCGCGCGAGCTTAATTTACGGGCAAAGAGACTCGATACACTGAGTTCTAATCTGATGAAACTTGACGAAGTCCTTACGAACAACGCTGTAAAGTCCCTCTTTGAAGGGCGGGATTCGATGGAGAAGGCTCGCGTCACGGCTGATGAACTTCGGGGCAAGACGTTCCCCCCCAACCTTCTGAAGGGTACAGGATTGACTCTGTGGCGCGAGCTATGGGAAGCAGCAAGGCGCTTCTCGACCGGTGAAGCATATCCGGATGGTCAATTTCCTGTCACTGGTGACGGGGCACGATGTATACTGTGCCAGCAGGGTCTCGGGCACGATGCTGCTGAACGATTGAAGCGATTCGAGGAATTCTTTCGGTCAACCATTCAGCAGGAACTTAAACTAACAAAAGAAAGCTACCAAAGACAATTAGGACGCCTTGAGGATCTCGTCGTAGTTGATGAAGCAACTCAGGAATTACTTGAGGAGCTTAGGATAGAGAAAGAACATCTGACAAAGTCCATAGAGGAAGGTCTTGAGCAACTAAAGAGTCGTCGAGACGAAGCCCTGAAGGCCCTAAGATTAGGTCAGCCACTACCGGAGGGACTGCCCCACTACGAACTCCATGCTGAAAAAGTCGGGAAAGAAGCACAGATGTTGCGCCATAGGGCTGACCAACTTCTTCGAAGCAATCACCAAGAAGTAAAAAAGAATCTGGAAAAGGAGCTGCTGGAGCTCGAGGCTAGAGAGACACTTGGCAAGAACCTTGATGTTATTTTCAAGGAGATCGAAAGGAAGAAGAAACTCGCTGCCTATGAACTATGCCTGAAGGATACAAACACGCATAGCATAACTCGCAAAAGCACTGAATTGACTAAACGGACTGTTACGCAGCAGCTTATGAAAAGCTTCAGGGACGAACTCGATAAACTTCATTTCACGCACCTTGAAGTCGAACTGCAGCCTGTGGGCGGTACCCGTGGGTCTCTCTTTCACAAGCTCATCCTGAAGCGTGCAGAAAATGTTAATCTTCCAAGCGTTGTGAGCGAGGGGGAAGCTCGCACCCTTTCAATTGCAGCTTTCTTTGCCGAGTTGAGTACAGCCTCAGACCAGTCTGCCATTATGTTCGATGATCCGGTGTCCTCCTTAGATCATGAATGGCGCGAAAAAGTCGCACATCGGCTTGCTGAGGAAGCTAAGGTACGCCAAGTCATAGTCTTCACTCACGATATTGTCTTCTTGCTTGCTCTGGTCAAGTGGGCAGAAGAAGTCGATGCGCCGTGCCAACACCAGTACCTCCGAAGGGATGTACTTGGAACTGGTGTCTCGTCGCCGGAGCTTCCTTGGGTCGCGATGAAGGTCAGAGACAGAATTGGCGTCCTGAAGGACATTTGCCAGAAGGCTGAAAAGCTACACCGAACTTCTGGACGTGAGGAATACGAACGTGAAGCCGTTTATATTTATGGACGCCTCCGAGAAGCTTGGGAGCGAGGTATCGAAGAAATTCTTCTGGGAGGGGTTGTCGAACGCTATAGGCAGAGTATTCAGACACAACAAGCAAAGTATCTCAGTGATATCACGGTCGATGACTGCAAAGTCTTGGAATCTGGGATGACCAAGTGCTCTCGATGGCTGCCTGGGCACGATCAGGCGCCAGCGGAAAATGTCTCAGTTCCCAATCCAGAGGAACTCAGTCATGACATCGAAGCACTTGAAAAGTGGGTGAAGACAATCTTAAAACGTCGCAATTAACAAGGATATCACTGTTACTTCAATCGGACGACCTTACCGAATAATAATTAAGGTCGTGGTTGGATGCAAAGTCTATGAACTCAAAAACCAAACTTATTAATTTCATACGCAATATACCAACATTATATCCACAACGATTCAGGACAAAAGAAGCACAGAAGAGCGATTACTCATATGCCTGTTCCGTGCCCTCTCCCTATTGACAATGGCCAAAACATCCAATAGGAAATAGAAAACCTCATGCACCCAATCGATGCCCCGGACATAGAGCGAAGCGGAATCCGGCGTCCGTTACCTATATTTACTTTATACTCTTTTCAACTATTTCTATCTCCTCATCCGTCAGCCCATACAGCTTGTACACTATCTGGTCGATAAGCCCATCCGTAGCTTCAATCCAGCCCATGAGTGGCTGCAATTTATCCGTCGAAT
>JAKRWB010000369.1 GCA_022353185.1 ANME-2 cluster archaeon
AAAAAGCTGAAATTGCACTATCTGAAAGCAAAGCAGAGGTCGACCTGATCTTCCAGATCGCTGCTAATGGAATGTGTGTGATAGATGCTGATTATAACATTGTCAAGGTGAATAAAACCTTTATCGATATGGTGGATATGGATGAGGATGAAATCATAGGCAAAAAATGTTACGATATCTTCCTGGGGAAACTCTGCCATTCTGAAGATTGTCCGCTCGTGAAGCTAAAAAAGGGAGAACAGTTTGCTGAACATGAATCTGTTAAGAAACGACCAGACGGTAAAGAGGTACCGGTTCTTGTGAATGCTGCACGATTAGAGAAGAACGGCAAATTTATTGGGATCGTAGAGGATTTTAAAGATATCACCGAGCGTAAGCAGGCTGAAATTGCACTGTCTGAAAGCAAAGAAGAGATCGACCTGATCTTCCAGATCGCTGCTAATGGAATGTGTGTAATAGATGCTGATTATAACATTGTCAAGGTGAATAAAAGCTTTATCCGGATGGTGGACATGGATGAGGATGAAATCGTAGGTAAGAAGTGCTACGATATCTTCAGCGGGGGGCTCTGCCATACTGAAGATTGTCCACTCGTGAAGCTAAAAAAGGGAGAACAGTTTGCTGAACACGAATCTGTTAAGTGGCGATCAGACGGTAAAGAGATACCGGTTATTGTGAATGCTGCAAGATTAGAGAAGAACGGCAAATTTGTTGGGATTGTAGAGGATTTTAAAGATATCACAGAGCGCAAGCAGGCCGAAGAAGAAATTCATGAACTTCAACGTTACAATCGTGGATTGATCGAGGTAAGCCTTGATCCTCTGGTCACCTTTGACCAGGAAGGGCTTATCATGGATGTGAACACGGCTACAATACGGGTTACAGGCAGAAGCAGGTACGAGTTGATCGGAACCCCCTTTGCTGATTATTACACTGACCCGGAAAAGGCGCATAAGGGTGCAATGAAGGTCTTTGAAACCGGGGAGATCAGGGATTACGAATTGGTTATGAAACCAAAGAATGGGAAACAGACCACTGTGGCGGTTAATGCTTCAGTATATGTGGACCAGACAGGGATTGTTGTGGGCGCATTTGCTGCGTCACGTGACATCACCTTGCAAAAGAAGGCAGAGCACGAATTGCAGGAAACCGTAAACAGGCTTGAGGCTTACACTACCCGGATAAACAGCTTGATGGTAACCATGTTAGACCAGATCACAGTGGAAAAAACCAAAGGAGTGATCCTTGATATCTCAGGATTACCGCCTGATGTTGAAGTTACAGAACCTTTGATCAACATTGCAACATTTGCAAGACAGCTTGGTGCCACATGTATTGTCACAGGCATTAAACAAAATGCAGTACAAAAATTAACTGATGCTGGTGCCAACCTGGCACCCATAACTACTGAAAAGTCATTACTCGATGGTCTGCGATACACCATAGCAATGATAGATGAGGAAGAAGAAGAAAGTAACAAGGATTAACAAAATTATGACCCTGGCCAATAGGCTTAAATGCAGTTCCATATGGGTGAAATTATGAATGGCGTATCAGGAAATGTGCTTCAATATATAGAAAAGGAGTTGAGAATAAACAGTCCCGACCCCTGGGTAATGTTTGACCATGACGGAACCATTGTTGATGTGAATGAGGCAACTGTTAGACTTACCGGCAAAACCAGAACGGAATTGATAAGAACTCCATTTGCGAATTACTTTACTAACCCTGATAAAGTGCATAAAGGCGTAAAGCTGGTCTTTGAGACTGGGAAGTTGCAGGATTACTACTTGACCATCAGGGGTCGGGATGAGACCGAGACCATTGTTGCCTATAATGCTTCAGTCTTTAAAGACCAAACCGGACAGGCAGTAGGTGCTTTTGCCGTTGGGCGGGATGTCACTGAACTCAGGAATGAACATACAAAATTGCGAGAAACTATCAAGCGTATACATTATAAGTACAGGTTTGTCCAATCTGAATGTAATAATGCTAAATCGGATTGCAATAAAGCAAAGAGGGAGCTGCAGGAAACAGTCAACAGGCTTGAGGCATACACTGGTCGCATAAACAATATGATAATGACCATGCTAAAGGAGATAACAGACAAAGAATGCAGCGTTGTGATTCTTGATATAACTGGCCTGTCAGAGGATGTTGAAGTGTCTGACCATCTGGTCAATATCACAAAATCTGCCAGACAGCTTGGTGCCACATGCATTGTTACAGGGGTTAAATCAGAAGCTGTGCATAAATTAACTGACATTGGCGTTAAATTATCACCCCTCACTACCGAACAATCGCTAAGGAATGGACTGCGATATACCATCGCAATAGTAGAAGAAGAATCATAAGGTGAAATTATGGTCGAAACCAAGAAGGAAAAGCTGGATCAGGTGTTGACCAAATTCATGCAGGTCGGACAGGTAAAAGCAGTGGGTATCGTGAGTGTAGAAGGCCTGCTAATAACATCTAGAATGCCGCCTGATATGAATGAACGCATAGTGGGTGCGCTCTGTTCAACAATCATAGCCAGTGCTGAGACTGCAAGTTCCCAAATGGGAACCGGGGCGGTATCTGAGGTTCATGTCAAAACCGAACATGGGATATTGCTATTAAAACCTGCAGGACAAAAGGCGTTGCTCTTTGCCCTGGCTGAAGTGGAAGCCCAGTTCGGGTTGATAACACTGGAGATTGAGATTCGAGGTAAACAGGTACAGGATATTCTGGAAGAGGTATAAGATAATGGACTTGAAGAAAACCTACATCCCACGCCTGGATGATATTCTTGGTGGAGGTGTACCAAAGGGAACCTCGATATTGTTCCAGGCAATGCCTGGTATCATATCTGATGTCTTCGGGTACCAGATTATTTCAGAACGGGTACATTTGGACAGTGAGATCGGTTTTATTTATACTAATACCCGGACGCCGGTTGAGATAGAGCGTGTATTTGACAAATATGGGTGGGACCTGAAAACCCCCTTGAATTCCGGGCAGATATTTTTTATTGACTCTATCTCAGGAATGATGGGTGTGCCCCCGATGGGCAAGTACATTATTGATAATCTTGCAAAAACTGAAGAAATAGTTATACCTGCAATTGCAGATATCGCCGGTGGAACAGCAGTGATTGAAAACGTAGCCACTTTAATTGATTCTATTGGTGCAGATAACACAATAAAATGTATAAAGATGTTGAATGAGGCTGCCGCTAAGTATAAAGTGAATATTGTATACCTTTTTACCAGATGGGATTATGAAGACCGGTTAGTAGAACAATTAAAAAATCTGGTCGATTGTGATATTGAACTTTTTGGTATTGAAGAGAAGGTGATGTACAGACAGGTGTTTATGGTGGCAAAATCCAACTGGACCACGGCATCTAAATGTAAAACCTTTTTTGAGCTTACTGAACCGGGCGGAATTAAAGTATTTATCCCAAAACTTCTTGTAACCGGACCTTATAATGCCGGGAAAACCACTTTTGTCCATGCAATCGCTGAAGAAGCTGTTTCAGTGGAAAGGCAGGCTTTTGAACTGTTTCCAACCACAGTGGGACTGGATATCGGGCATATAGATTATAAAGGTTTTTCTGCTGACGTATTCGGCACTCCGGGGCAGGAACGGTTTGACCTGCTGCTGGAGCCGCTGGCAAGGGAATCTATCGGTACGTTCATTGTAATTGACTCGACTAAACCCGACACCTTTACCCGTGCAAAGGAAATGATAAATATGTGCCGTGCAGAGGCCATACCAAAAGTGATTGTTGCTAATAAGCATGACCTGCCCAATGCCCTTATGCCCGACGAGATAAAAAAAAGAATGGCTTTATGGGAAGATGTGCCGATCATTCCGGTCTCTGCCCTGAGCAACAAAGGTGTGCATCAAGCGCTTGATGCCCTTTTTGAATTAATCTACAGAGTTTAAATGATACCCAAAGTTAAGACTGGAATTGCTGGTTTCGATGAATTAATAGGTGGCGGACTGCCTGAAAATACCATGACACTTGTCTACGGGCCCCCAAAGACCGGAAAGTCAATATTCTGCTACCAGTTCCTGCAACAGGCAGTGAAAGATGATGAGTTTTGCCTCTACTTAATGACAGATTATAATCTGTCCCAGCTGGAAGAAAAAATGATGTCCTTTAACTGGCTAATTCACGAATATTTCCAAAAGGAAATGCTGTATGTACTGGATATTGCATCCGGGTCAATTGGCGCGACACAAAAGGAAACACATACATTCAAGACATCCTCCCCACAAAATCCAACTGAAATAATCAGTGCGGTAATTGATGATTTGCAGTATATTTACCAAAAAACCCATCACTTCAGGTCAGTCCTTGATTCAACAACAGCCCTGTTTTCGTTCAATTCACCTATACTTATGATACGAGTACTCAAGTCCTACGTAATGAGGATGAAAGTGGCGGGAGGTACTGGTATTATTACTTACACAGAAGGAGTAGTGGACTCCCAGATTGAAACTATGTTAAAAACAATCGTGGACAATATTGTACACCTGGATGGGGGGAAGATTGATGTTGAAGCAATGGTCGGTTGCGATAACGTATCCGCAAACTACAAGATCACTGATGAAGGGTTTACAATAATTTGATTATCCAAGGATGTTTTTTGTGCGTCTTGCAAGCATGATTATGCCAATTGCTACTATTCCCATTCCAAGGTTCCTGAATATACCTGCATCAGAAATTCCAAAAAAGGCGGTAAGGATGTATGCTGTATGTATAATTGTGCCTGCCAGAATGACATACCAACACTGCTTCCAGTAGAGCAGTTTTGTTGATTGGATTGCATAAATGCAGGCATAAATCCAGAAAAATTCAATTATAAACCTGACAACTAACTCAGCAGTAATCATCCCAATTTATAATCGGTCTGTAAGTAATATAACACTTTGTTTTTGCACATTATGTATAATTTTACGTATCAGACCATGTTCCAGACAATAATCACACCAGGAGATGAAAATATTGAACCAGAATATAAAGATGAAAGTTAGTAAGACCGATGATTTCAAGCGGGTATATGCCATCGGCGCAATGGGTGGTCACAGTCCTTATGATTTCAGGATATCCTTTTACAATGATATGCCACAAACCTTTAGCAATGAAGGTGGGATGCAGACAGTTGATAGGAAAGTTGAGACAGAGGTGATACTCTCACCAGTAGCTGCTAAGGAGTTATTGAACTGGCTGGGGAGTCATGTAAGAGATTACGAGAAGATGTTCGGGGCCATAAATACTACCAACAATGCGGCAATGAAGTCTGATAAAAATGAAAAGCCAGACTCCGGCCAGATACAGGGGTATATGTGAAAAACGCTAACATACCCAAAGGTTTATCTAAAATAATTACTTAGGAAGGGGTGCTAAACCCAATGTGGGCCTGTGGTCTAGCCGGTTATGACGTCGCCTTGACATGGCGGAGGTCCGGAGTTCGAATCTCCGCGGGCCCACTACCTACTCGCATCTACTCAGGCCAGTAGCGGGCCGCACACGTATGAAGCCCTGCGGGCTACATACGTGGGCTGGATTTTATCATCATATTCCTTCCACCACCTGCACCCGCTCCTTTATTTCCCGGATGCGCCCCTGAATATCTTTATCATCTTTGAGGCGCTGGTTCCCCCTTATCTTTCAAAAGGGCGCATGCTTCTTCATTATAAAAACTTACCCATGATCTTTTTGTATCACCTTCATGTGATTGAGGAATCAACATTCTTAAATTCTTATATATATCTGCATTCAATAGTTCAGAAACTCTCAGCCCACTACTTGCAAGCATCAGGAAATGAACTTTGTGTTTATCAAGCAGGGCATCATAGAAACTCTGTAATTCTCCTTTCGTTGGTAGAACTTTTGGCTTAAATGGTTTTTTTGGAAATTTATAATCCAGAATTATTTCTGGTTGTTTCAAATAATCTCTATAAAAAAACTTTCATCGTACATAAATAATCCATATAAGTGGAAATGGCTTTTTCGTTATTGATTTTCATCATGAAATCATCAAGGTCCAAATTACTTTTAACGTAAATCTTGAGGTTCCCAATATGGCTTTTTACACGACTTTCAGATAAACTCTTCTGTAATCTTAGATACTTCTCAAAATCTTTGGTATTAATACCAGAATCGATTTTTCTTGTTTCATCTTCCTGCAAAAACGCAATGGGCCCACGGCGATTTGAACGCCGGACCTCACGGTTATCAGCCGTGCGCACCACCTGGCTATGCTATGGGCCCTTAATAAAATTGGTTGCTGCATGGTGCTTGCAACGACTTTTCTGATGTCCGGCTTTGTATTTTAATGTTTTGATTGAAGAGATTACAACCTACTGTTTGCCCTCGATGGCAGTCAGCAGCACTGCTGCGGCAATCCCCAGTCTTCTGTCAAGTAAGTTATTGGTGTCAGGGGAAAAATCCAGGTTGATTTTCATGACAAAGGGATTGAAATTCTGCTTGAATGTGCACACCATGTTATCTCCAATATACCCATGGTAGGTTTGGGGTATAATGCTGGATATAAAACGCCTGAACAGGGCAAAGAAGGTGCTGTCCTCTTTTATAAGGCCTATCTCCTGGTCATTGGCATCCATGAATATCCATTCATCTTTCATTATGGATTTGATACCTTTTCGCTTTAATACGCCTACTTTCTCATTTGTAGTGGGGTCTGCCACATCGTATGCAGCCGAAATATCAAGGATTTTCCTGGCCTGGATAACCAGGACTTCTTCCTGCATATCCTCGCCAGTATAAACACGAATATCTTCCTTCATTTTGAAGGCTTTCAATTTTGAATAAAAAGCTACATTCCCGTCAGGGTCATAGATATGAAATGCTGCACCGAAGATTTTCAGTATCTTCCTGCGGACCAGATATGTTTGGTGTTCAAATCTTTCAGTCATTTTTTGTATCTCCTTTTATGTTTCAGAATAAAGTCAACTGGCAGTATTTGGAAATGGGTTCTGTCAGTAACATACTTTATAAGATTCTTTTACCTCAATAAATATATTTCTGTCATATTTTATGTTTTAAGCGAAGCAACAAAAGGTCAAAAAAACCATAAATGGTACCCCTGGTAATGACATGGGCGTGTTCATGAACGGTCCGACCATTGAAGTGTTTGCCAACGGGCAGGACGGCATCGCCAATACCATGACAGTGGTGAGATAATCATCCACGGCATGGTTGGAGATGTGATAGGTTACGATTTGCGCGGTGGCAAGCTCATGATCAAGGGCGATGTGGGATACCATACCGTGTGGGCATCCACATGAAAGAGTACAAGACCCAGGTTCCAGTTATAGTGCCGGGCGGCTGTGCTGGTGACTTCTATGGCGAATACATGGCCGGTGGTGTCATGATACTGCTGGGGTTGGGTGCCGGTGAGGATAAACCTATTGCCGGGGACTACCTGGGTACCGGCATGCATGACGGTGTGATATTCCTGCGCGGTGAGGTTGAAAAGCATCAACTTGGTGCTGAGGTAGCTGTAATGGAGCTTGATGAGAAGAGCAGCATCTGGTCGCTCCCTCCTACCGATGGGGAGAATAAAATGGGAGTAGGTGGTGTTTATGAAGGAGTTTGAATCAGACCGGGCCAGAGTGAAGATACCAAAAGGGCACCGGATGTCTGTAATAAAAATGTATTTCTGGGTGGGCCTTGTCTCAGCACTGTTGCTCAGACTGGTAATCATTGCCGATCATTACGAGGATATTTATGCACGGGTGTTGTGGTACCTGGGAGTGTTAGGGTATCTGTGGTTCTTTGCACACAGGTATCATATTGGTAAGCGCAGGTATTTGGTAATAAAAGACCTGGGGTTACTTGAGAAGATAGAAACCCGCAAACCCCTCACTGAAGAGGATTTTGAGGGACTCAATTATGTCATGTGGAGTATTTCTGTGTCCAAGGAACGGTTGAATTATCCTGGTTCTGATGTTTTCTGTGGTTAGTAGCGATACCCTCCCATCGATGCAGAAATCAATAGATTATGTAACCAATTATCATTATAGACGAAGCCGTTAAATTTATGTGCTGGTGATTGATACTTCTTTTTTATCGTTGCACGAGAAGAATATGGCTGGAAATTGTGTAATAACGCCCATGACCGACTGCTATACTCAGCAGACATTAGATGTCCATGGAAATACCTGCAACTCTTCAAGTATCGTGCCATTGGATCCATATGGCGATCTAACATATTGCTGGTTCTATAGGCCGATGGATAATCATAAGCTTTCATAAATTCAGCAGATTTATTACACAATTTCAAAACTGCATCCAAACCGGTCCCTTTTGGCATTTTTTGCTGCGCCCATGCTTCGAATTCATTGATTCTCTGTGAAAAGGTATTTTTGTCAGCTGCATGGTAGGTTTCCCAGACCCGAGTTCTGATTTCTTCATAATGGCCTTTCATTCGTTTGCAGCGATCTCTAATCTTAATAAAGGAGTGTAAAAAGCACAATATTACTGTAATCATTGGAAATAACTCTTGCCAGGCTAATCTCGTTGCCGTCCAGCCATCCGTGTTGACTGTTTTTGGCTCATAGTCCTGAGATACATTATTGGCCTCGGTTTTAAAATGACCATAAGCTTTTTTCAAACTCTCTGCATCCGCATCTAAACTCACAGAAGCGCCCAAAACACAATCATTTGCCACGGTGGTTGCGATGTACACCTTATTACCATTTAAGCGGGTATGTTTCTCATCTGCCAAGACATCTTCTGGCAGATTATCATGGTTTTTCACGGTCGTGCCAACAACACTGAAGCGACCAATGTGGTTATCAATACGATACCAGTACTGTTCATCGCGTTCAAAAACATAAGCTAGCGCCCAATAAGGAACCCCCCAGCGGCGTAAAAACAAGGCTTTCTCTATATCATCAGTGTAACCGACCAGATAAGGCATCACAAAGGAAGGACGGATAGTAAACACATCAACTCCATTACCGTCTTTTGTCTTTACCTTAATGCGCCGCAAACGAATACCTGGCATTTTCTTGGATTTCGGAAGGATATCATGCAATGTATACCCTTGTTGAATCGTAGATGGAAACAATTCTGGATGTTGTTCAATCATACCATCTAAATACTGACGAAAAGCTTTGGAATCACCAGATATACGATTGTATTTTTCCTGCTCGAAGGATATGCAAATTTGTTTCGATTTATTTGCCAAAGGATCGAAATTCCTTTCCTGACTGCAGTTTCTTTTATGTTCGGTTAATGATGGGCTAAACTTCTGTTGTACTGCCAAATCATGGTAAAAATCATTGTTATCATCTTTATGTATATTGCAAATAACCATATTAAATTAATAAAGATTTATTAGTTTATAAACCTTTATTTATAAAAATAACTATTAATTTTTAAGAACCACATAATCCGTCAGAACTAG
>JAKRWB010000370.1 GCA_022353185.1 ANME-2 cluster archaeon
ACATCCACCCACCGCATCTCAATAAGCGCCACAAGAGCGCTTCGCATCTCCCCGGATAGCGGGGCGCAGACATCACCTGCGAATGTTCGGGCAGTAACCTCTTCCATGCCAGCACGACGAAACCACCCCATCATGCGCGAGAAATGCAGCTCAGGCGCCGTCTCCTCTGCAAACGGGGCAATACCTGAAGAGGTCGCATTCAAATGTGCCTCCAGCACAGGGTAGCCCGGGAGCAGTTGTTGGGAAGACCATGCAAGGATGATCACACTTCCGCCTGGCTTTACCACCCGTGCAAGCTCTTTTAGTAGCGGTAGAGGCTCTCCGGGCGCGTATCCTGCGCAGTTCGCACTCCACACCCAGTCGAAGGTGGCATCATCGAACGGAAGGTTGTTCATGTCCCCTTCCTGAAAGGAGACTTGCTCAGAGATGCCCGCTTTCTCTGCAATGTCTCTCGCATAAACCAGGAATTCCGGGGACAGATCAACGCCTGTGACATGTCCTGCCGCCCCCACTGCCTCTGTAAGTAGCATGGCTTGCAAGCCGATCCCGCATCCCACGTCCAGGCCCCGGCTTCCCTGCGGGAGGTTGAGTGCATGGATTGCGGAGCGCATGACAGGTTCTTGCAGGGGATTTGTCGCCATCAGGCCCTGCAGGTAACTATCTGTACCAATTATTTTCTTATCATCTCCACTTTGAAGAATTGGATTGAAATTAGACATATTGATATCATAATCTTGAATTGCTAAAAAGTCACTACTTAAAAATAATTTAGTTGCTTAACTTTTATATAATTTCGCCTCACTATGAGTCGTTACACATCAGGAAATGCAGCATTATGTAATCAGCACATCATTATCCTCCACTCATGGAGCGACAATCTATGAATTACCATTATAATCCAAAAAATATCGAGCCAAAATGGCAGCAGCGCTGGGAAGAATCTGAAGTTTTCAAGGCCACCGAGGACACCTCAAAACCAAAGTACTACTGCTTAGAAATGTATCCTTATCCATCAGCATCTCTGCATATGGGCCACCTTCGCAATTACGCTATCGGCGACAGTATAGCCAGGCATAAGAGGATGCAGGGATTCAACGTGCTTTACCCCACGGGCTATGATGCCTTCGGGCTGCCAGCCGAGAATGCAGCCATCAAACAAAAAGTAGACCCTGAAACCTGGACCCGCAGTAACATAGAGTCCATTAAGCACCAGCAGAAGGAAATGGGACTGTCCTATGACTGGTCGCGGCAGATACAGAGCCTTGATGTGGATTATTATAAGTGGAATCAGTGGACATTCCTGAAATTTTTCGAAAAAGGGCTAACGTACCGGGAGAATG
The DNA here is from genome assembly GCA_022353185.1 of ANME-2 cluster archaeon. Lineage (GTDB taxonomy): Archaea > Halobacteriota > Methanosarcinia > Methanosarcinales > Methanocomedenaceae > Methanocomedens_B. The sequence goes on from JAKRWB010000370.1 coordinate 1,341, forward strand.
CACTCATAAACTGGTGTCCCGACTGTGGTACAGTGCTTGCCAACGAACAGGTCATCAATAACAGGTGCTGGCGCTGTTCTACAGAGGTTGAGCAGCGGGAGTTAAAACAGTGGTTCTTCAAGATACGGGACTATGCGGATGAATTGCTGGACGGCCTGGAAGACCTGGACTGGCCCGAATCAGTCAAAATGATGCAGCGCAACTGGATTGGACGCAGTGAAGGTACCATCATCAAGTTCAGCATCGTCGATACAGGCGAGACCATTCCCATATTCACCACCCGGCCTGATACCGTGTTCGGTGTCACCTTCATGGTATTCGCGCCTGAGAATCCGATGATAAAGGATTGGGTTAAGGGGACAAAATACCAGACAGACTTTGAAGCATTCCTGGCCGAAGTGCAGCAGGAGGATAAATTCCAGCGAATTGCTGCTGATAAGGACAAGAAGGGTATGTTCATCGGGAAGTATGCAGTAAACCCGCTGACTGGCAATGAAATACCTGTGTATGTGGGTAATTTTGTGATTTATGAATACGGTGCAGGGGCAGTAATGGCAGTACCGGCCCACGACCAGCGCGACTTTGAGTTCGCCAGGGTACACGACATACCCATAAAAGTAGTCATTCAGCCCCCGGATAGGGAACTCACACCTGACGCGATGGAAGAGGCCTATGTGGACGATGGCATACTGGTGAACAGCGGTGAATTTGACGGCACTGGCAACCGGGATGCCATCATCAGGATAAGCGAGAAACTGCAAAGCCAGGGGTTGGGTGAGCGCACAATTAATTACAAACTCAGGAACTGGCTCATATCCAGGCAGCGTTACTGGGGCACTCCCATCCCTATCATCTACTGTAAAAAATGCGGTACCGTACCCGTACCATTCGAGGACCTGCCTGTCAGGCTGCCAAAGGATGTAGAATTTACGGGCAGCGGCAACCCGCTGGAAACCTCAAATAACTTTACCAATGTTACATGTCCCAGTTGTGGCGGGCCTGCCCGCAGGGAGACTGATACCATGGACACTTTCGTGGACTCATCCTGGTATTTCTTCAAATATTGCAGCCCTCGTTCGGAAGAGTTGCCTTTTGAAAAGGATGCAGCTTCATACTGGATGCCGGTAGACCAGTATATAGGTGGCATCGAACATGCCATCCTGCACCTGTTATATGCCCGGTTCTTTACCAAGGCCATGCGGGACATCGGGCTGACAGAAGTTGACGAACCATTTGCCAGGCTGCTGTGCCAGGGCATGGTGAATAAGGAAACACCATACTGTGAGGTATGCGGCAGATTCCTGCCTCCCGGTGAATTTGAGGAACATTCATGCTGTACATGTAGCAGCAAATATGCCATGAAGAGCGCCAAAATGTCAAAGAGCCTGGGCAATGTGGTGGACCCCCAGATATTAATGGATAAATACGGGGCGGATGCATCACGTTTCTTCATCCTGTTCGGTTCAAATCCTGAGCGTGAACTGGAATGGTCTGATTCAGGGATTGAGAGTGTCTATAAGTTCCTTGATAAGACATACCGCCTGCTGGTAGAATCTCCTGCTTCCCTGAAAAGTGGTGTCGATGCCAGGGACAATTATGTCCGTTTCCTGACGCACAGGACCATAAAGGAAGCCACCGGGGCCTTTGAGGAGCTGAAACTTAAGGATGTCCTCACAAATGTAATGACGCTTGTGGACGAGATATATGATTATGGGCACTCTGCTACTAGCAATGAAATGTCCGCTGTTAATTATGAAATATATTATGAAGCCAGAAGAGCTATTGTGCTGCTGTTAAGCCCGATAACACCCCATCTGTGCGAGGAAGTCTGGGAATCTACCGGGAATGATGGTTTCATCTGCCAGGCCAGCTGGCCCAAATGTAATGAGGCTGTGATCAGTGAATCAGAATCCTACAAGTGGAATATGCTTGGCGACCTGGGTGATGACATAAAGGAGATACTCAAGGTGGCACACATCACTTCTCCTGAGACGATACATATTATTGTCGCAGCCGAATGGAAGTTCGAGCTTGCAGCCCTTTTCAGGCAGGAGTTTGCCAGGACAAAGGATAGGGGGCAGATAATGAAAGCCCTGATGTCCACTGACCTGAAACGATATGGTAAACAGGTGAACGTGATACTGGGTAAATACCTGGATGACCCTTCCCTGGCACCGTCCATTGAAGTGGATGCAAAGGCGGAATTTGATTTCCTGAACAATGCTGTTTCGATATTAGAATCCAATTTCAATTGTGCCATAGAAATTTCCAGGGAAGAGGACTCAAAAGAGAAGAAAGCTGCAAGCGCCCTCCCTGGGAGACAATCTATTATAGTGGATTGAGTATTGTGTATTATTGCTATAGTTAGTTGGAAATATTTAGTTGTGTATTTACATGCCGGAATCACAAATCGAGTTTGAAGTTAACGCGCCCATAGAATCAGTATGGGGTTTAATGGCTGACCCTGAGATGTCTACTCATTGCATTCCAGGACTGCTGGTATGTGAGGTCACGGGCCCAAACACAAACCTTTGGATAATGGAATTCCAGATCGGACCATTGATAAAAAGGATTGAGATGAACAGTACAACCGTAGAAGTGGACCCACCATGTCATGGAAAATGGGAAGGAAAAGCAAAAGGCATTAAAATGAGCGGGGAAATTGACCTCAGGGAGAATACTAATTCCAGTACTATTGTGTCTTACAAATTAAAACTGGAACCGAAGAGTCTGTTTTTGTTGTCCATGTTATCCTTTATTGAGCAAAAACTTAAAAATGATGTGCGCCAGTATGCCGAGAATGTTAAGTACCATGTAGAAAAGGACAATTAGTTTTAGAACAATACAAGTAAGGACACAATACCAAAATCCAGTTATACAGCGAATAATTCAGATGCAGATGCGACTACAAATCCGTGTAAATCAGTGAAATCCG
>JAKRWB010000371.1 GCA_022353185.1 ANME-2 cluster archaeon
GGAAATATTTGCTGGTTAGAAATTACCAGGATGCCAATATGTTATAGGATCTGACCATGAATATTACCGAATTGATATGTCAGGGTGAATGTGAAACCACCGAATTTAAGACTTCGCTTGCTGAGTGGCGAGATGTTGTTGAGACAATCTCTGCTTTCTCGAACCGCAATGGTGGGACGATTTTTATTGGTGTGGCAGATAATTGTGATATTATTGGAGTTGATGGTGGGAAAAGCACGATTGAAAATCTGGCAAATCAAATCAAGCAGAATACAGATCCGGTGATCTATCCTTCTGTCATGATTGAGGAGGTCGATGGAAAACAGGTTATTGTTGTGGATGTTGAAGAGATTATGCAAAAACCTGTCCTTGCTTTTGGCAGGGCGTTTATACGAGTGGGGAAGTCGAACCAGAAACTTGGGTATGAAGGGATCAGGGGTCTTGTTCTGAGGGCATCAAAGGTTTACTGGGACGAGCGGATTTGTGAGGATGCAGGTCTTGAGGATATTGACGAAGAGAAAGTGAAATGGTTTCTGGATGAAAGAAAACGAAAAAGAAATGTGGCAAAACCGAAAGATATGGCTTTTGAGGAACTGCTCATTAACATTGGTGCCATAAAATCAATCAATGGTGATATGAAACCTACAAATGCAGGGATATTGTTTTTTGGTAAAAACCCGCAGAGATTTTTTATCAATTCCGGATTAAGGGTTGCTAAATTTAAGGGAACTGATGTGACACATCCTGTGATTGATAGAATTGATTGCAGGGGAACACTCTGGGAAATAGTGAATATGGCAGAGGAATTTATAAGGAGAAATGTCAGGTTGCTGAGTTTCAGGGTTCCGACGAGTTTTCAGAGAGAAGATAAATTTGAGTATCCTATTGATGCATTGAGAGAGGCTGTGATTAATGCATTGATCCATCGAAATTATGCTGAGCCGGCGGATGTTAGAACATTCCTGTTCGATACTTATGTTGAGATTATAAGTCCTGGTACATTTCCCAGGGGGGTGACACCGAAACATCCGGTACACAAACCTGTAAATCCAATTCTCTGTTCTCTTATGTACGATATCGGCTTTATTGAGAAATACGGCTCAGGTATTAAGTTGATGAGGAGGTTATGCAGGGAATGGGGGAACAGGGAGCCCGATTATGATCTACATCCTTTGGAAACAAAAATTATCTTTGAATCACAGATTAAAGAAACGACATATATTGAGGTTGCAGATGTCTCAGATAACCTGAATGACAGGCAGAAAAAGGCATTATACTTCGCGCAGAAAAAGGGGTTTATAACACGGAAGGAATATATGGATATTAATTCCATATCCAATAAAACAGCATATAATGAGTTGAAAGACATGGCTGAGAAAGGATTAGTTACTATAATGGGAAAAGGGAGAGGGGTAAAATACGTGATTAAGGGTAACGATTAGGGTAACGATTAGGGTAACGACATATAAAAGAAAGTCTGAGAGAAGGAATGGATGATAAAAGCTATGAAGAACGGTACACTCGCTTACCTGCGGAGTTGAGTGCCTGCTATGCCCCGGGGCGTGCAGGTAGCATAAAGGAACCACAGATAAACAGCCGAATAAGAAAGAGCGATTACTCGCTCTCCCTCTTCTAAGAACGGAGCGTGCGACTTTCACC
>JAKRWB010000372.1 GCA_022353185.1 ANME-2 cluster archaeon
ATGGCAGGTAACACATGGACATAATCCAGGCAATAATATTAGGCATCATCCAGGGCATCTTCGAATGGCTGCCCATAAGTAGCGAAGGCCAGTCCATGCTTATCCTAATCAATGCCTTTCAAATGGATGTAGATGAAGCGCTATCAGTCGCAATTTTCATGCATCTGGGCACGTCCTTTGCCGTGATGATAAAATTCAGGAAAGAGTTCAAATCAATAATATCAGGCAAAAACCATGAACTTACCCGGATCATAGTAATCAGCACCGTATGCACCGGACTGACCGGTCTGCCCCTGTATTTTATCTTAAAAAGTACCTTTACCGGCGGTATTGCCGCCTCACTCCTCATAGGGGTCCTGCTCATTCTAACCGGTATAATTCTTGGCCTGAATAAAGGGAAAGGACACAAATCTATGGAGTCTGTTTCACTTTTTGACATGATAATACTGGGACTGGTACAGGGATTTGCCATTCTCCCCGGTGTATCCCGCTCGGGTGTGACACTAACCACGTTGCTTCTTAGAAATGTTGAACAAAAGACAGCCCTGGTAATCTCATTCCTGATCAGTGTTCCGGTTGTGCTGGGTGCGGTTGCCCTGGACGCCGGCATGATATTGACCTTCGATCCTGTACTGGGGCTGGTAATGTTTTTGTCATCACTTTTTGTCGGATATCTAATGATGGATTTCTTACTGCAATTTGCCGACAGAGTGAATTTTTCCATCTTTTGCATATTCCTGGGAGTGCTGACCATCATCATGACAGCCGGGTATTATGTCTTATGATTAATGACACAATATCAAAACTCAGTTATGAGCCATAAGTATTCATGACCCACGATAACCATGAAAATGTTATTTCCAGGGAAAATCTAAATCTATATCAGCAACATCATGCACAATCAAGTACTATTCACGGTTTTATTTTTTGACAGGATTTACAGGATAAACAGGATTGGAATGTTGCCCCGTATCCTGTCAATCCAGTCAGAATTTTTCACATTTCTCCCGATTAATCTTAAATACCCACTATTGCAATAAATATATATTCATTGTAAATGTATCACTATTTTACTACATAATCAGATTTTTAACCAGTGCCATGATCAATAATATATCCATAAAATTTCGCAAAATGTTTAAACTACTAATAATGTATTTAGTGCAATGGTAAAATATCTGCGGGTTATCAATATATTCAAATTTTTTCTGTCATTAAGCATTTTATATGCCATATTTATTTTCTATCTCTCATCACAAAGTGTTATATCCAGGCATATAGATTTAATTGAAAAACAGTACATATTGGACATACTATCATTTTTCGAAGGATTAGGTTTAGGAGTCATTACTGAAATCTCAATTTATGCATATTCCAACTATGATAAACTCCTGCATTTCTGTTTATACACAGGATTCGGTATCGTGCTTTATCTGACAATGCATTTTTCAAGTAATGCCAAATTGCAAAAATATGCTGTATTATTCGCATTTATAATAGGTGTATCATACGCCATAACTGACGAGATACACCAAACCTATGTGCCGGGTAGATCAGGAACTATAGCCGACCTTATGGCTGACACAGCCGGTCTTGTTTTTTCACTTATCATAACACCGGGATTGATCCACCTCAAAAGCATAATAAACGAGCGGATCCACAAAAGCCCGGCTAAATAATCTTCAATGGAAACTCGTCAATGCTTTCCATAATATCATAAAAACACTTTTAGGTATCCAGGGGTAATTAGCAGCCATTACATAAAGGTTATAAGTGGAAAGGCTTAACACATCGTTTACAATTTTGATGTGTTATTAAAAATCACCACCAGTAGGGTGTATAAAAGATAGAAAATTGTGTTAGGTCACGAAAGTTAGTACACTACCCTTTGTCCGTTGATTGAACGCCGCCGCCAGCATTGAAGCCATCATTGCTTCGGTAGTCCCGCAGGTAACTGTCACTTCCTGTTCAGGGTCTGCCTGGATGCCATTGAACCGGGCGGCCTTGCGCGATATCTCCCCCCTTAATTCCCTGGCGCCCCAGGTGATTGCATACTGGTTATGGTCTGCCATAACTGCATCACAAGCAGCCTTTTTCAGTTCTTCAGGTGCAGGGAAATCGGGAAATCCCTGAGCAAGGTTCACTGCATCATGACGCAGCGCCAGCCTTGTCATATCTCTGATAACAGATTCACCAAAATAGTCGCAACGTTTTGAGGTCATGAGCAACTTACTCACCAGCAGAGGCCAACATATTCAATGTCATCACAGCGAACTACGTTGCGCCCGTCAATTACCAGCGACCTCTTCATTTTAGTAAACTCGCTACAAAGTAACCTGAATTCATCCCATTCAGTCATAACCAGACAGCCATCGACGCCTTCCAAAGCCGCCGACGCACTTTCGCAGTACTGGATACTATCACCATCAAACAACTGCCGCATATTATCTGCAGCCATAGGATCATATGCAGTAACAACAGCGCCCTTATCCAATAATGCCCTTATCACAGGTATGGACCTGGATTCCCTGATATCATCGGTATCATTCTTAAATGCCAGGCCCAGCACTGC
>JAKRWB010000373.1 GCA_022353185.1 ANME-2 cluster archaeon
TTGAGATGTTACATTTACACTTCCAGCATCATACCATGTTGTGAGATTACCATTGGAATATTTATACACATTTAGATTATCTAAATATATACTGGCTCCCCCACTATAATAACCTCCATATATTTCTGAAAATACCGGGTCTGAGAATTGAGTATCTAATGTTCCAACATTGGCATCATCTATGAAAAATAAAACCTTTCTATCGTTTCTTATTTGTATTCTAAATCTATGCCATCCAACTGTTCTATCAATACTTGTATTTGTATATATATAAGCCGTATCATGAAATACATATTTGGTACTTGATTTACCTGTAAACGCTCCAATACCTACTTCTTTCCCCGTATTATTTGCAATCCTGAACCATTCAAGTATTGGATTTGTACCATCATCGTACATATCAATCTCAAAAGTAATATTATTCGTACCATGAGACACATTGCGGCTAATACCTATATACTGATTAATTAAATTGTCGAATGATAAGACAGAGGAATATATCCCGCTTTTGACTTGGGTATTGTTACGATAGAACCATCCATTTTTATCACCAGATTTATATACCCAGTGGTAACTTTTCTTAAGGTCACTTAAACTGGTTTCAGCATAACCAGTATACCAGTTTCCAGTCCAGCCAGTGTCGATAGCTGAATACCATATTTTTACAGTAGAATTAATATATAATATTGCAGAACGATATAACTGAAATGAGTCCCAATCCCTTCCAATACCAATTACCGGTCCTGGTAGAACCGTCCAATTTACCTTATCAATACTATATGCAAAATACAACTCACCATTACCATTGCTTGACGCAGTACCTGTACCAGAACTTACAACCATCCAGTATTCATTAAGTTCTGGTATAAAACTTACTTGTATATGCCAGGCTATCTTGTTTGGCAATGGCAAAGATACACTTTGTGCGCCACCCCACGTAACACCATCCGTACTATTTCTAAGATAAATATTAGTTGAAGTGGCCGCATAACCAGCTCCACCCGAATCTACATACCACATGTAAAACTTATCTTCAGTATTATTATAGATAACCGTTGGAGATACTAATTCATAGCTTATTAATTCTAATGAGGCTGTCTCATTACTCCAATTTACACCATTGGTACTATTTCGCATTTTTAATCTGTCAAATCCTCCACTCACTTCCCTATACCAAAGATACATTGTGTTGTTTTTTACGGCGATATCTGCATCGCTATTAATTGTACCGCTTCCTGGATACGGGTCGATCGGGTTGGTCAAACCATTCGGAACTACCCATACGATTCCATCATTAGATGCGACAATAGAAGGATTTTCTTTAGATTCATCATTATTAGGAAGAGGTGTAAAGCTCATCCAATATTTGAAGCCATTCCAACCAGATTCATTGTAATATACATCTGGATGAATAGCCTGTCCACTACCTTCGTACGTTGGAATTGTTAAATTTGTTCTATTATTGAACAATAAGTTTTCAAAATTATCCTGAAAAACAAAATTTGTAACTATGACTCTATTAGCAAGATTGATGGATGAATTCTCTAAATTGCTACTCTCAGTCCATGCGCTCCCACCATTTCCAACTGTATACGCAGTAACTGGTATGACAAAAAATAACAGCAATGCTAATATTAAATACAAAATCTTTTTTCTAATTAATGAACACTTTGGATTCATAAAATTACTTTGCATTGAACTCTTTTCAGCAATATATTTCACAACACTTGTAAGATACTAAAGTATTAATAATTATTGTTGTTTAAAAATTATAATGATTATTATAATTATAATTATTATTATTAACATTATACTAATACTCATAGGAATTTCTAAAAACCACCAAAATATTTAACACGGTCGAAATCCTCATAAATGAATCCATTAAACATTGGCACACATGATTTTATTGTAGACTCTTAATTCATAATATAGTGGGATTCGGTATCGGGATGATAAACTTTCCACCTCGGCGCCGATA
>JAKRWB010000374.1 GCA_022353185.1 ANME-2 cluster archaeon
GCTCTCCGTCAATGGTAATTCTGCCGCCAGTGGGTTTTTCAAGACCTGCAATAAGAGATGCCAGTGTGGATTTACCTGAACCGATACCCCCCACCAATCCGAATACGTTGCCTTTCTTTATGGTGAGGTCTATCCCATCCAGTGCTTTTGTTTCCCCCGGAGTGCCAGCATCGTATATATGGGTCAGGTGCCTGATCTCAATCGACATAATTCCTCCAGCAGATCCTCTGTGGTCAGGACGGGTGACAGCCCCAATGCCCTTGAGATGGCAAAAGAGACCGGAACATCCATTATCTCCTCATCCAATAATTGGTTGAAGACCTCGTGTGTGGTCCCCTGTTTTATTATTCCGGACCTGGAAAGCACAATAAGCCTGTGGCACCGAGTCAGTTCTTCAGGGTCATGGGTGATATGTACAATGGTTGTACCTTCGTGGTTTAACCTGGCTATATGTTCAAGGATAATTTTCCTATGCCTGGCATCCACCATTGAAACAGGTTCATCGAGGATAATGCACTCCGGCTCCATGACCATAACCGCTGCAAGGTTCACCAACTGTTTCTGCCCACCGCTCAGCGTCCTGATGTTGCGGTAACGTAAATCCCGTATCCCAAATAGTCCGAGGTATTTTTCAATCCTCGTATCGATTTCAGGCACAGGCAGTCCCAGGTTTTCCAGGCCAAAGACCAGGTCTTCTTCTACAGTTTCGCCAATAGCCTGTGCATCAGGGTTCTGGAACACCATGCCTGCAGACCTGCGGATTTCAAGCAACCGGCTCTTGTCGTGGGTTGACATCTCGTTGACTCTGATGGTCCCATGTTCTGGTAGCAAAAGGCCGGTCATAAGCCTTGCAAGCGTGCTCTTCCCCGACCCATTATCACCCATAACCCCAAGGTATTCCCCTTTTACGACCATGAGATTGATACCCTCCAGTATAGTGCCACCGGCGGGGTATGAGAACGTTACGTCTTCCAGTCCTATCATGATGTGTATAATATGTTCAAAAGTGGTCTTATCCTGTCCGCCACTATCAATACAGCCACGATTTTAATAGCATCCCCTATCAAAAAGGGCACCATTCCCACTGCAACAGCCTGCTGTAT
>JAKRWB010000375.1 GCA_022353185.1 ANME-2 cluster archaeon
CTGAGCCTGGGTTGGGTGTGATGTGTGCGGGCGGCAACCGCGGGTGTTTGGTGGGTGCTGCTTCCGGCGGTGGGTATGGCTGTTGAAATATATACTATTAGTAATTTTTAGACAGGATTTACAAGATTTACAGGATAAAACATTCCACTGTATCCTGTCGATCCTGTCAAAATAAATAAAAACAGTTGCTGTCTGTGACCCCCATCTCCTTTCTGTCACGCTACATATCATTTCGCCCGCCGTTATATCTGCGGCTGCGATGCCCCTGTACATCCGGCCGCCCCTTCCGCTCAACCCATATACTGCGTCCGGATGTTCTGCAATGCAGGCGGCGGCCTCAGGTGTTGGTTGGCGCTGCCGGTGGTGGGTATGACTATTAAAATATATAATTTATGGAATATCTGTATCGAAGATCATGTTCAGAGGTATTTTTTAAGTTTCCTGTCCATTTCTACAGCCGATCTCGCCTCGATCTCACGCATGATCCTCTGTTTACCCAAGATATCTTTAAATTCGATAGTAGTCACTCCAGCCATCTCAGCTGCCTTACTCAAGGATACTTCTTCTTCTTTGTAAAGTTCTATCGCTACATTGACCTTGAGTTCCGCGTTCTCCCTGAATAGACTTCTTATGGCATCTTTTATTACATCTAATTCACTGGAATAATACCCTGCATTTACCAGTGCCTTCACTTTCCGATCCACACCAACTGACAGCGCTTCCATTTTTTATGCACCTCTTAATCATAATAAGATTATTTTTATTATAATAAAATCCTTTCCTTCCCGGTCAAGTAACAGATAACTGTATATTTAGCTAGCGATTCAAATCGTGTCACCACAAACACACATATTAATAAAACCGATAGGCACAATGTGACAGCCGACCCACTAAGTTACAGCATTAATGTCAGCGGCACAATGACACCGGTATTGAATATAACAGACTGCACCACCTGTCATAAAGCCACGCAGTATAACACTTCCAAGGAGACCTTTAACAGGGCATCAGGTAAAGATTGCAGGTACTGCCATACATATCCGGACCAGACATATAATTAAGTTATTGCAGGCCGGTGATCATGAGCCTGGTGTACCAGTAGAAGAAATGTGGTTAGTTCCAGTTGGATTAAGTTTCTATGAACTTGTCTAGAATATTGAAACTTTTTCGTAAAAAGTATGTCAAGTCAGCAAAATCCGGATTATCTCAATCTCCAAAATAGCGATAAATACCCAAAACCAATTACCGTGGACAAATCAGTGTCAAGGGGGTTCGGGGCTGTAGTGGGATTATAAAAACAAGAGTCCCAACGAAACAATAATATACACCGAAGTTAACAATTATGTTAATTATGGTGCTTTAATATGAGTGAGAAAATTCAGTTATTAAACAAACTTGCAAAAAAAGGCAGCATCTTCACATTTGAAGAAGCATCAAAACTCAGCACCCTGCACACAGGTAGTCTCAGAGTCCTGCTCTCACGTATGGAAAAGGAAGGATGGGTCGAGCGGATAGAAAAAGGAAAATATCTCATCATCCCTCTGGGCGCAGAGAAAGGCAAATACACAGTAAACGAATTCGTCATCGGGTATGAGATCGTAAAGAATGCGGCAATAGCCTACTGGAGTGCCCTAAACTATCACGGATTCACAGAACAGATACCAAATACAGTTTTTATCCAGACTACATCAAGGAAAAAAGAACCCGATATAGAGATATTTGGCGTCAGGTACCGCATTACCAGAATAACTGAAAAAAAGTTCTTTGGCCTGCAGAAAATATGGATTGAAGATTCACAAGTCTGGATCACAGATCCGGAAAAGACTATAGTGGACTGCCTTGACAAGCCTCAATATTGCGGCGGCATCGTGGAAGTTGCCAAAGCACTGCGAAATGAAAATAATACAGACCTTGACAAGGTCATTGAATATGCAATAAAAATGGAAAATTCTGCAATCCTGAAAAGACTTGGCAGTCTCTGTGACAGACTGGGGATACCTGTGAAAATTCCGCAGGTCCTTCTGGCAAAAGGCTACCCTCTGCTTGACCCGTCATTACATCGAAAAGGAAAGGCAAACAGGAAATGGAAAATAATTGAAAATGTGGATGAAAAAATAATAGGAACATTAGAATGATTCGCGCAAACGAGATAAAGAAAACTGCAAGAGAACATGGGGTTCCTGAATCGACAATTGAAAAAGACTATTGTATTGGCTGGTAACTGAAAAGTTTGTATCAACCCAATGACCTATTTGTGCTCAAAGGAGGAACCGGAATAAGAAAACTGTATATCAGGAATTACCGTTTCTCAGAAGACCTGGACTTTACCATGCAAAAGAAAATGGGCAAAGCAGAGATTGAAGAAATTATTAGAACAACCATACAGACAGCCAGAGAGGATAGCGGTATTGGTTTTTTGGATGATGTGAAATTTGTACAGAATAAGAATGGATACAGGTTTGATATTTATTTCAGGATTTTAAGACAAACAGGCAATCCCTTGAGAATAAAATTTGACCTGACAAAACCTGAACAGGAAAGGATTATTCTGCCCATTCAAAAAATGTCTGTTCTACATCCATATTCTGACGACTGTTCTGCTACTGTGCCTGCATATTCCATCCATGAGATAATAGCTGAGAAAATCCGTTCGATATTTGAGCGTACAAGACCAAGGGACCTTTATGACCTTTGGTTTTTGTCAGGGAATTTTGATGTCAGCAAGGCACTGGAAATCCTGCCCGAAAAATGTGGATTCAAGGCGGTCGAAATGGATATTATGTCTGTACTGGAACGAAAAGATGATTTCTCAACAGCATGGAGAAATTCATTAAATCATCAATTGAAAGACCTACCTGATTTTGAGCCTATATTCGATAATGTCCTGGAGCAGTTGGAAATGATAGATAATATACGAAAATAAAAATTGGCTGTCATACACATTTGAAATTCTCATAATAACAATATTTCAAATAGTATTCAGTTATTAATATATAATTCCACTTGAAATGAAGGGGTTAAATTCGACCATTTTCATACCGAATCACCCAATCCACTCAACCTTTCAACCTAATGCCTACGCATTATATCCATTATTCCTGCCTTGGCACTCACTGGAGGTGCTGCATTTAAGCCACACAGTTCCATACCAGAACCTCCAAACATCTCATTATTCAGCCTATCAGTAATTTCCTTGAAAATCCTCTTATATGCAGTACAGTGAGGGTCTACGTCCACAATTTCACCATCATACGGTGCAGTGGCATTGTAGGGACATCCTCCCCGACAAAAATTAATGTAACTACAATCTCCGCATTTCTCGTCCACAAGTTCCTTATACTCCTGCATAAGCTTCCATGCATCAGACCGGCTAAGGTCTTCCATGCTGGGACGGTCATACACATTACCCATAACATACTCTGGCATACCTACATAACGATAGCAGGGATATATGCTCCCATCAGGTCCTACCGCGAAAGTATCACCCATACAATCCACAAAAGTGCATACATTGCCGCGGCCCGTGAAGACACACCTGCATATGTCGTTAATATTCATAACTTCAATATCATTCAGGTGTTCCAGATATTTATCCAGCAGGAAAACTAACAATTCCCCGTACTCTTCAGGTTCAAGTGCCAGCTCATTTGGGTCATGACTGCGTAACGATGGCAGTGCAGGATGTAACTTCAGATTTAAACCATTCTCAAGGAAGAAATTGAAAATATCCTCTTTGTACTTCACAGAATTAGAGGTAAAAGTGCAGATAAAACTCACCTTGAGACCATTTTCCTTTGCAATTTCATAGCCTCGCATGGTCTTATCATAATATCCTTCACCCCGCTGTGAATCATTAAGCTCCTTTGGACCATCCATACTGGAACCAATTGGAATATCATACTCAGCCAAAATCCGGGCAAGTTCCGGTGTCATTTTCCAGAGATTAGTCTGCAATGCAAACGCAATTTTCTGTTCACTTAACCCCTCAGCAATTAATGGTAAAGCTTTCCTGAAAAAATCCGCACCCGCTAAGAGCGGCTCCCCGCCATGGAAAGTAAAAGTAACCGGCTCATCCCGGAAATCCTTGAGCCATTCAACCACTTCTTCGATAGTTTCAACACTCATTACCGGAGAGTCTTCCTCAGAACTCCAGCAATAAGAACAATTAGCAGGACAGCCTAACGTAGGTATCAGCATCACATGAAAAGGCATACAATATCTCCTATTTTGAGTTTCTTCAAAGTATTAATGGGTTTAATAGTTTTCCAGGGCACTGTTCCAAAAATCAGTTATTTTGTTGATACCGACTTTTGGTAAAATCTGTGTTAATCGGTGTTGATCTGGGTCTAAAAAATAAAAAGACACTGATTTCACAGATTTACACAGATTTATAGTCGTATCTGTATTTGACACATTCGTTTGGATAACTGGATTTTGGTATAGTGTCGTTTTCCAGTAATATATAGTAGAATTGAGCTGAATAAAAAA
>JAKRWB010000376.1 GCA_022353185.1 ANME-2 cluster archaeon
CAGGAGACCATAAGACGCTCTTCTGCAATTCCCTATGAGTCTGGCGCCCTAACCGACTAGGCCACCTGGGCATGAAGGTACATCCTACATTCCCTGATACAATAAAAATATATCGCAAATCGACATGGTTTTTTACAGGAAAAACCTTACTGGTGAGAATCCCATGTCAGAATCACGAATCCTTTCGGCCATGATACCTTCTATCTCAAATATCACAACTTCCACTACCATGAATACCTCTGTAAACTCCCGGAAACATCCCATGAGACACTCATTGCTGCTTGATGCTGAAGCATGAAGATGTATCTTAGGCTTGCCAACCTCCCAGAATATATTGCCTATGCCAAGTATTTCTTTTGCATCATCGAATTGTTTAATGTTAACGTCAGGAGGTATGGTTTTCTGTTTGGGACCTGTTACAATTTTGGCGCCGCCGGTTGCACCAAGTAAGTAGAAAAAGGCAGACCTTATGTCTTCATTTACTGCCAGGTCTTCCAGTTCGGACAGCAAGTCTTCCTCATGGTCGATACGGGCAACGAAAACGCGGCCTATTGTTCCCTGTGTATAGTCCATGCTATGAAATATGCTTAATGTACCCTTAATCTTTGCGATGGCGGGTAGGGGGGATGTTTGTGAATAACCGACCATTTAGGATATGAATTTGGAATTATATTTATTGATGTGTTATACTATATTCGAATGTGTTGATTGATTAAGACTAACAGATTTGTCATCCTCCACATATTGACACATAGATTGACTTGGTTGTCATTGACTGATGCTGTTGTTATTTCGAATTTTTCATGACATGGTCTATCAGTTCTTTCCAGACCAGTATCCAACAGCCAGCATTATCCCCATCAGTGCACCCACCACCCCGAACCCTGGCGACCCCTGGGACGGGGGGGACTGGTCAGTGGACGAGGGGTCGGTGCGGGTGGGAGCGGGGCAGGCAGCAATTCAATTCAAACCACAGAGGACACACAGGGCACAGAGGAATGTGAAAATGCGCTGTGCATTGTCTGGCCATGGTCACGGCAATCACATAAATTATATATTTCAAATGCCATGGCGGCACTCCACCGGCACAACATCTGAACCACCTATACAACCCAGCATCCAGTGTATGTCCACCTGCAGGCAGGCACTCGTGTAGAAGAAGAGTATGAGAATGTATACCTTATTTTTATGGGTCTATCTTCTAACATTTTTAAAATGGATGATAATATGTTTCATCCCCACGTGTGTGGGGAACTCTATAGCATTGTTTGCCACTTCCTCAC
>JAKRWB010000377.1 GCA_022353185.1 ANME-2 cluster archaeon
TTGATTTTCGTTTTTTCAATATTTCAATTGAAGAAATCTTATGTAACTCGTCAACCTCACTGTTCATGATGGCTCCCTCTGGAATCTTCCACAACTTTACGGCAGAGGAGACAGATTGAACCGTATATATCTGATACTCTCCCATCACTCCGCCAACCCAGGAGAACGATGCCTATTAAGACAGGATTATTCTTCGTGTTACACACAATCCTCACACTCCTGCAATCGAAAAACAAGCGTTTTCTTACTTTTGCTGTATTTTAAATCATAATCAATCCGTTCAACCGCAAACGGAATATATACTTGATCTGGGTTCAGCAATATTTCTACGCACAGTGGTGTTCCATTGGGCTTTCGTGTAACGAAAGCTTCTACAAAATTTCTGTTCATATTAACCTCCTATGTTAAAGGCACCATGAAGCAAAAACTTTATATATCATTAAAAACAATATATTATTGCAAGCTGAATAACTTTGCTTTACTTCGGGTGGTGTGGTAACACCGCCTGATACCTCTCATTGTATATTTCTTTATTAGTGACAACTAAACAGTGAAGTCCTCACTATATTTGTTATTCTATATTTCAACTTATATATATCTATCGGAAAGCGGTAGGTTTTCGCGATAAATCCGTCAAAAAAAAGCCACAGCATATTGAATCCCAAAATAATTTTGTCCCAAGTCCGGAGAAACCCTCCTTCTGAAATTGATATTATTGGCTATTATTTGGGTTTTCGCCCTCGGTTGGTAGGCCTGGGGCGCCTTCTTTTTGTGACATTCAAGATCCCTCCTCCCTACCAATTTGTAGTGCAAGGTCGGCCAAACGTCCTATATCGCCACCCATTCCAGAAAGAGTGGGTAAAACATCCTTTCGCTGATTATAAACTTGGAGAAGGTCAGCTCTTACTTCATGGGACAATTCCGAAATTGATATATTACTATTTGATGTATTACTCACGGCTGACCACTTCTGTAGTTGGGGGGGTTGGCTGTTCAGGTGCCTTCATACCTTGGCCGGATGTGGCACCTGTCCTATTTACGATATTCAGTTCCCTTCGAAGCAGTGTGTTGATAAACCCGCTATGGTGTGTTCTCTTGCTGCCTCGCAGTCGTTCAAGTTCCTCAAAAACTTCGATGTCAATCGAAATTCCTAAGAACCTTTTTGTTTTATAACGCATATTTTGTGTTTTCATGGTTATCACTCTTAAAAAAACAAAAGGATTAAATACCATAAAAAGTAATAAATTCGTGAAAGGAGATTTTTTACTTTCTGTTGTGCCCAATTGGAGTTGGGCACTTCCTTTTATTTTTTCTTAATACCCCATTTTCACAATCTTATATATAAGGATGTTGTACAAAGATTCACTCGATATGCATATGTGTTATATTTTCCACTGTTTTATATGCTTAGGAGTAATATTTTCACCCGGGATGAGCGGGAGGACAAGCCCAGGGCCAGGGCCCGGCCCGCATAAAACATACCCTTTAGAAGTCTATCTTATATTTTCACAACCCATATTATAAAAAGATATTGTACAAAATAGTCACAATACACGCGAGGGTTATATTTATCAGTTTTCCTATGCTTAAGGAGTAATATTCCCCCTAAAGATTCCCTTGACGATTCCCTTGAGAAAAACCACACACCCTTAGAATAAAATCTTATGTTTATCGCTGATTTTTAGAAGTTCCTGAATGGCCGCCATTTGCTCCTTCATCTCTGCGTTTTCGTTTCGGAGTTGCTCAATTATGTTCAATTTTGGTTGTGCAATGTGTCGAACCGAAACGATTTTTTCCGGTGCTTGACCTGTCTTTTTTGCTCGTTCGATATCCATTACATCTTCATCGTCATTGTGGGTATATCTTGCCATCATTCGGCTATCTGGTGCCCATCCTAACTTTTTCTTGATAATGGGTTCAGTATATCCTTCTTGAACCATTGATGTCGCTTTGGCGTGTCTAAAAGCATGTGGATTAACTCTTTTCGTGATACCTACTTTTTTCGCTACTTCTTTGATATGGTTTGCCACTGCAAGATGCTTGATGTAAAAAAGTAAATCACCTTTACCGGAATCGTACATTAACAATCTTCTAATGTAAGGTGCGGAATCGATAAATTGTGTGTCGATGTATTCTTTGCCAGTGTATTTCATTGTTTTGGTGGTATCCATTCGTGCAATATAAAACCCTTCGACATCTTCCTTTAATTCGGATTTTTTGATTGTTAATACTTCATTGATTCTCCCGCCGCTCTCATACAAACAAGCAATTATCGCTTGATATAGAAAAGAATCGCATCCTTCGATTAATGAATTAACGTCATCGACTGTAAGAATCGCGCTTTTGTCAACTGCCGCCTTATTGTTGAAATGAACATTGATATGCTTTATTAATTCTGTTTTTTCATTATCGGTAAAGAATTTTTTAATGTAGATTTTCCGATTGTTTAATGTTCCATCGGTTCGATTGTCCATTAACCACGAAATAAAGCGGTCAATGTCTATGGTCTGGATGGCGTCCAAAATTTTGATAGTTCCAAGTTCTTTGGTGCGCTCTTCCTGCGTTTTGCCTATAGCGCACTTTTTAGTGTATTCGTCAAATGTGCCTTTTGAACCTGCTTTTATCCATTTTTTGTGTAGTATCAAATACCGAATGGTATTTCGTGCATTCTCAATTGATGTGGCTTTTCTCTTATTATTTTTTTCTCTTAATAAGTAATCTTCTAAGGTCTGCATGATAAATCACTGATTTTTACTATGCTTTCATTATATATATAAGTGTGCATAATGGTTATATTTGAAAAATTATAGTAAATAATTGTTTTGATACTGGCAATGAAATATTATCTACATGGCTCACATTATTCGACATATTGAAACTCATAATTTATATACAATCAAACGCTAGTTCATAACAAATTTTACCTTAGTAACATGAGAATCAGTACAGAATGTGTAGGATGCGGTCAGTGTGTAGTATTCTGTCCCAGCGAGGCCATATCTGTTTGCGGCAGGGCAAGTATCAGTGACAATTGCACCCAGTGCGGTATCTGTGTGCCATATTGTCCACTGGGTGCTATTAAGGAGGATGAGGCATGAAAGCCCTGATAGTGGGCGGCGGTTTAGGCGGCCTGCTCATAGCCGCGCGGCTGGTCAGGGAAGGACACAGAGTAGAAATATTTGAACGCCTGCCCATAATTGGCGGTCGTTTCATCAACCTGGACTACAAAGGCTACCAATTGACAACAGGTGCCCTGCACATGATACCACACGGTAACAAAGGTCCTCTGGCATCTATGCTCAGGCAGGTAGGTGCTGACGTGAATATTGTCCCTTCATCACCAACGGGCGTGCTCAGGATACCTGATAATGGCAGTACCTGGGACATATCATTCTATAACTTCTCATATCCCCTTTCTTGGACCAACAAGCTGAAATTGTCATACCTCACATTCAAATCCAGATTTATTAAACCCGGTGATGGGTCGTTTAAAGACTGGTTCTCCCCGTTCATAAAAGACCCATGGCTTGTCAAAATGGCAGATGCGTTTTGCGGCTGGGCATTAAGCATGCGCAGTGATGAAGTGTCTGCAAGTGAGACACTGGCTATTATTGAAAACTTGCGCCGATATGGCGGTCCCGGTGTGCCCATAGGAGGGTGCAGTGCCATCATCAATGCCCTTGAACAGGTCATACTCTCGGGCGCCGGTACAATCCATACCAACCGCCAGGTGGACAGGATACTGACTGTGGACGGCAGGGCAGTAGGCGTGGAAACGGGCGGCGAGACCATTCTGGGGGACGTGGTCATCAGCGACATCGGGCACCAGGCAACGGCTCAGTTATATGACCACCCCGCCACTGATGAGTTCAGGAAATACATGACAGCACTGGAATCAGCCAGGCCATCAGCAGGTATCAAGATTTGCCTTGGGGCAGACAGGCCGCTGATAGGGCATAGTGGCGTATTGTTCACGCCATATGCTAAACGGGTAAATGGCATCAATGAAGTCACCAATATTGACCCGTCCCTGGCACCACAGGGAAAACATCTTATCATGTCACACCAGGCCCTGCAATCCGATGATATCCAGTCTGAGATAGAACTGGGGCTGAATGACCTTCAGGATATATTCAAGGACAAAGAATACGAGGTACTGATGGTCCAGACCTACCGGGACGGCTGGCCTGTGAACCGCGCAGCATCCGGTTCAATCACGAGTAACTCCACACCCATCAAGGGACTGTACATTGTGGGGGATGGAGCTAAGGGCAAGGGCGGTATCGAGGTTGAGGGTGTGGCACTGGGAGTGGAGAACACCATTACGTTATTACAAAACCCGTAATTATTTTGGTCATATTGACTGCAGTTTTCATATAAACTTGGCTTTCAAAGATCCACTAAAAACCAATAACAATCAGCCCAATTAGTGTAGTCCCTATCAAAACATTAATCCGCCA
>JAKRWB010000378.1 GCA_022353185.1 ANME-2 cluster archaeon
TTCAGAATCACATTATCCACAATATTTTTTTCTATATTCTTGAGCCAGTTTTTTCCCCTCGATATATTTTGGATCGGTACTATTCTCAATGTCATCCGGTATGTTTTTAATATCTTCTTCAATTTCTTCAACAGTTTTTGTATATTTTTTTCTTGTCTCATCCATTATACTTTGCCTTATTTCTTCTGCTTCCCTTTCGTATTTTTCTTCAATCTTTTCTTCAATCAGTTTCAAAAAAGCATTGCGGGTATTTTCCAATTCTTTTTCTCTCTGTTTATCTTTCTCTTGCATTGCTTTAATTTCAGCTTGTAGTTCACGGACTGCTCCACGATCCTCTTCAGTCTGAATTATGACCTCCGCTGTGTCAATAAGCAAGAAATTTACATAGGGGATATAATACGTATTACACATTTTTACACCAGACGGATTAGAATATAGGTCATCCATCTCTTCTTTATGCCCCATCATGTGCTCCACTGCCCACCTTGGGCATCCTTCTTCTGTCAGTGTGGTCTTAAAATATTTCCTGAAGTTATGTGCCCGGATTTTGTTGAAATATCCAAACTTCCCTGCATGTCCGGTTTTAACCGATAGACGTCTGAAGATATTTCCCACACCGTTTGATGACATTTTGATTATCTCCCTTGTTTTGTTGACCTGCCCCACGAACAACCACGGTAGATCATCGTTTCTGGTATTCAGATATTCTTGTATTGCTGCACTTGCTTCGGGGGTACAATAAGTGTGGTAATCGCCGCCCGTCTTCTTTCTGCGCAGGTGAAATGTGCAGATACCTGTTTCACGATTAAGACCGTTGTAAAAATCATCTTTGGTGATATTAATCAGTTCATTTATAGCAGTACCAGACGAGATTATAAAAAGCGTTATTGCTTTATCTCGCACATTTGTGTATGAAAGTATTCGCTTAATTTCACTTTTATCAATACCAAGATACTTATTTTCTTCAAGAATTGGGATTTTTTGATACTTTCTGGGTTTTGGATATTCAATTTGTAGTGAAGCATAAAAAGACCTTACTGCACTCATATACCCATGAATCGTGTTGCCTGATTTATCTTCCAGTGATTTTTTGAATGATAAGAATCTGTGTTTTATTTGTCTGTTACGCCCAAGAACGCCGTTTTTAATATCATCATCTGCTTCCTGTACTAATTCAGATAAACTCATTTTATGAAATTTAAGATAGTGTCGGATTGCAATCAAATATATTCTTATTGTTGTGGGTTTTGCTTTAATTGCATCGAACCATTCACCTATCATCACTTCTTCTTCATTAGAAAATTCAGCATCCATACAGATATGTTAACCTTTGACATAATAATGTTAACGGGTAAGTGTTGTTTAAACAAGATTGTTAGGGAACAACTGGCGCATGTAGGCATCGCCCGGGTTGTAGTATTGTATCCTGGTCACGAGTACGAAATTCAGCATTGAGAACAGGAACATGGTCTCGCTGACCAGTATAAGCATTCCGCCCACAGTTGTGGACATACGTTTTTGTTGTGGAATAAATTTGGTTAACGGCATAGTAATCTCCATGATAAAGTTAGTCTGTAAGTATTTAGGGATTTTTCACCGGTCTTGTATGAGATGGTTAATATAATCAGTAGGACCTTATACCAAATTTGTGCTGGCGATAATCATCCTTTTTCTGGTCTTTATCCTGATAATTATAGGGAAGGTCGGGAAATTCCGACTGCATATATGGCAGATAATGACCCTGGGAGCAGCAGGTGCAGTTGCAACCGGACAGATATCGCTGGCAGAATCCGCACAGTCGGTAAACCTGGATATATTACTGTTCCTGTTTGGTGTTTTCGTTATCGGCCGGTCACTGGAAGACAGCGGGTACCTGGGGCATCTCTCATACAGAATATTCAGGAGGGCAGGAACAGTAGATATGCTGGTATTTACCATCATGCTGGTCATGGGTTTTGCCTCTGCCATTCTCATGAATGATACCCTTGCGATAATCGGTACTCCGGTGATGTTGCATCTTGCAGGCAAACATGGCATCTCCCCTAAACTGCTACTGCTCGCTCTGGCATTCTCCATAACTACGGGCAGTGTCATGAGCCCGATAGGCAATCCCCAGAACCTGTTGATAGCCCTTGATGGCAATATTATCAATCCGTTCGTCACCTTTTTCCAATATCTTTTCTTGCCCACATTGATCAATGTCCTGCTGGCTTTCGTATTGTTAAAACTGTTCTTCAGGCAGAGTTTTACAATAAGCAGGCTGAACCATTCAGAAGAACCTATAAAAGACCCTCACCTGGCATTCTTATCCAGGTTGTCTCTGTTAATACTGGTATCACTTATCTTCCTGAAGGTGGGCCTGATAATGCTGGATGTCAGCTTTGCACTGGAATTGACATACATAAGTCTTATTGCAGCCTTTCCCATCTTGGCCCATACAGAACGATTGAAGATAATATCCCGTATCGATTGGCATACGTTGATATTTTTCATATCAATGTTCATACTGATGCAGAGCGTGTGGAATACGGGTTTTTTCCAGCACCAGATAGACAGGTCCCAGATGGATGCAGCTTCAACCCCGATGATACTGGCTGTTAGTATCATCCTGAGCCAGTTCATTTCAAATGTGCCGCTGGTGGCACTTTACCTGCCCATCCTGACCCATGCCAATGCAGGTGTTCCACAATTGATGGCATTAGCTGCAGGAAGTACCATAGCAGGAAATCTGACAATTCTAGGTGCTGCCAGCAATGTGATTATCATACATAATGCCGAAAAATACGGTCATACTATTGGGTTCATGGACTTTATTAAGATCGGGATACCCCTGACGATGGTTAATATTGCAGTGTACTATGTTTTTCTGGTCTGAGACATGATTATTTATGCTTAGTCACAATCATCAAATGGAATGCAGGGGCTGTAATTGACAGATTGTCAGACAAAAACGACAATTTAGTACTAAAATTGTCAGATTCAACCGACAATTTAATAAATAATAAACTCAAACTGGATAAATATGAAAGAATATCTGTTCCAGGTTAACAATTGGTGGACAACCGGTGATGTCCCATTGGAATATCGGGATACAATTCCACGTGAAAAAACAAGTGAAATTGAACAGTTCATATATGACCGGGAGATACTTACCCTCATAGGTCCCCGCAGGTCTGGAAAAACAACCATCATTTACCAGCTTATACATTCACTCCTGCAAAGCGGTACCAACCCGAAGCATATCATGTACATATCCCTTGATGATCCGGAAATAATCCTGGATATGGGGGATGATTTATTTATCCGACTGTTTGAATCATACCAGGAAATCATCCTTCGAGAGTTAAAAGACCAGAAAATATATGTCTTCATAGATGAGGTCCAGTATTTCAAAGGGTGGGAGATGTGGCTGAAAAAATACTTCGATCAGTATACAAATATAAAGTTCATTGTATCCGGTTCAAGTTCGCTTGCCATAAAAGATGAATCTGCGGCTCTTACCGGACGCAATTTAAGGTTTTTGATTTTTCCTTTTTCTTATCGTGAATTCATACAGGCCAGGGATAATATACTGATTGAAAAGACAGCCTTTTCTTACAAAAACTTTGAAGATGCTTATGATGCTGTCCTTCCATTCAAAAATAAGTTGATACTCTTATTCCAGGAATATCTTTGCTCCGGCGGCTATCCGAGGACTATTAATGAGGATGCTGGAAAATCCAGAGAAATATTGAAACAGTATTTCTACGACACAATCTACAAAGATATTTTGAAAATGTATTCTGTTAAGGATGTAAGGGCTCTTGAGAGTATTGCGGCATATCTTGCACAGAATATTGGTAACAGGTTCAGCTTCCGGAAAATTTCATCAGCCCTTGGTATTGATGTGGATACTGTGATCAGGTATGTCAGGTATCTTGAGGAAACGTACCTTGTTTTCATGGTGAATTATTTTTCCTATTCATCGAAAGCGGTCATGCAAAAAGAAAAGAAGATCTATATGATAGATACAGGGCTTAGAAATGCCATTTCCTCATCTGTTGATGAACCATTACAGGTGGAAAATTGTGTATTCACCCATTTGATCCGGAAGTTTGAAAACGTCAGTTACTGGCGTGATGTTGAAGAGGTGGACTTTATAGTTCTCATTAACAATACACTATTGCCTGTAGAAGTAAAATACCAGAATTCAATAGGTCAGAGCGATGTCAGGTCTGTTTTGAAATTCTGTAAGAGATTTAAATTAAATAAAGGCATCATAGTCACAAAGAGTGATCTTAGAATGGAAGTGTTCAATGGGGTCGAAGTCTGGTTCATCCCAGTATGGCTGTTTATATCAGTAATATAGTTGATATCATCTATGGCTACAGCGATGTTCCTATCCCTCTGGCCCGCTCCAGTTCTTCCGTATTACTTAAAATTTCCCCCCTCTCGTAAGCCGTTGGCAGCAATACATCTGCGATATCCACACCCAGGTAGTCCAGTGATAGCCTGAACATCGTGACGACAGGTTCGTATAAGTGCATTATCTACGTATAAAGTTTTCAATGAATTCCACAAAACAAATTCAATACTAGTAAAATAATATAAAAATGTTAGTTATATCGATAACTATATATACTATTAAAATTTTTATTATAATGTAATATTTTTAAATTCGGAGAGGATGATCATGGAAAAAATGGATATCAATCTAAAGAATAAAGAAAGTAAAATACT
>JAKRWB010000027.1 GCA_022353185.1 ANME-2 cluster archaeon
CTTATTGGCTTTTTAAGAAAGGATGTGGCGATTGGTATGTTGCTGCCCCTTGGAATGAATCCACTTCAACTGGTAATCGCAGCAACTGTTCTTACAATTTATTTTCCATGTGTTGCCACATTTGCAGTACTCGTGCGTGAACTGGGGATACGGGATATGGCAAAGTCAGTTTTAATAATGATAGCTGCCGCCATGATAGTAGGCGGAATTATGCGGTTGATATTACTGGGGTTCTAAACCATGAAGAATGCTATGCCAGAACTAAGTTCAATGGAGGATTGGGTAATTGGCCTTTAAAACGATTGAAGAATATGTTGAGGTCATCTATACACTTGAGATGGAATTTGGACGCGCTCATACTAGTAATATTGCATTAAAACTCAATATTAAACCTCCAAGTGTCACCGAGATGTTACAAAAGCTGCATGATATGGATTTTATTATTTATGAACCGTATCGGGGCGCGAAGCTCACTCCATCAGGAATGAAATTGGGACAAAAATTGATGCAAAGTCATAAGACATTGACAGAATTCTTTGAAATCATTGGGATTGATAAAGAAACTGCTGAGGTTGATGCCTGCCAGATCGAGCATCATGTGACCCCCAAAACAATGAAGCAGATGAACAAATTCATAGAATTTGTGCAAAATGCACCATGTGAACCTATATGGTTGAAACATTTCAAATATTTTGATAAAACTGGTAGAAGAAAGAATTGTAATTTAAAATAAAGAGACAATCCTTGCCTGCGCCTGGATTTACTGATATGCACAAAGCACACATTATCTTCTAAAAAAAATATGGAGTTTAAATTTATTGGGACCAGTTACAATTTATTATGATAATGTCGTGCCGAATATATTCGGGACAATATCTAATAGATTCCATAACTTAGGTACATTGTGAAAATCATGAATCAAACCATTTATAAATTAGCTGATGATAACCCAAAGATAACTAAAAACCTGCAGAAAATCAAGCACAAGATTGTAGTTATGAGTGGGAAGGGAGGAGTTGGAAAAAGCACAGTAGCGGTAAATTTGGCATATGACCTCTCTATGCGAGGTGTCAATGTTGGGCTATTGGATGTTGACCTACACGGCCCCAGCACTCTTAAAATGTTAGATATTGAAGAGGGACAAGTTAAAGGGGATAAGGAAGGCATTTTTCCTGCTGAAGTTAACCCTCATCTCAAAGTTATGTCAATGGGATTCTTCCTTTCCAGCGAAGAAACACCAGTAATATGGCGAGGTCCTGTGAAAATGGGAGCAATCCGACAGTTTTTAGAAGAAGTTCACTGGGGTGAACTGGATTATCTAATTATTGATATGCCGCCAGGAACAGGCGATGAGCCTCTAAGCATTGCCCAATTGATTCCAGATATCACTGGAACAATAATAGTTACTACACCCCAGGATGTTGCTCTTCTTGACTCTAAAAAGGCAGTGAACTTTGCGAAGATTCTCAAAATGCCTGTCATAGGAATTATTGAAAATATGAGTGGTTTCAATTGCCCTCACTGCGATGAATACATAGATCTCTTTAAATCCGGCGGAGGAGAAAAGGCAGCCCGGGAGTTAGAAGTGCCTTTTCTGGGAAAAATTCCATTGAACCAGGAAATCGTAGTGTGCTGTGATGATGGAAAACCATTTGTTGCATCGGATTCCAAATCAGAATCAACAGAGTCTTTCAAGGAGATTGTTGCGAAAATCGAGGACTTTGCGAATGGAAATTAAGGTTATGGATACCAGGATGTTTTTGATATCGGCACACTTGACTCACATCACAATTAACTGTGAATAATCGAACAAATAAAATAGGAGGAAATATGAAAATAGCTATAACGGCATCAGGAGACAATTTAGACTCCCAGTTGGACCCTAGATTT
>JAKRWB010000379.1 GCA_022353185.1 ANME-2 cluster archaeon
GGAAGATTTTTGTGATTCCCATTGAATCAGCCATGCGTATCAGGACAGGAGAGACTGGAGAGGACGCGCTTTAGCGTCCCCTCCCTTTTTATTTTTTTATTTTTTTTATGTTACAAGGATTCAGGTTTTCCATTGAAGAGCTGTCAGGGTCCCTTGCCGATATGGGCAGCATGGTACCATTTATCCTTGGTGCAGTACTTATAGCAGATTTCAAACTTGCTCCTGTGCTGCTAATGTTCGCAGCAGCCCACATTGTAACAGGCCTGTACTATAAGATACCAATGTCAGTACAGCCTATGAAAGCTATCGGTGCACTGGTTATCGCTGGCGGCCTGACCCATGGACAGGCTGTGGGCGCAGGAGTTGTGGTAGGTGTGTTTTTCCTGTTAATGGCACTCAGCGGTACTATATCCCACATAGCAGGATCGCTGCCGAAAAGTATCATCAGGGGTACGCAGCTGGGTATGGCGTTGATCATTGCCGTAAAGGCAGTGGATATTATATCGCTAAACCCATTATCGGGCATCTTTGGCATACTTCTGATACTGGGTTGTTTCATCGCAGGCAGGGAAGGTTTTTCATCCATCACCCTGTTGGGTCTGGGATTCACATACGGCATCCTGTTCTACGGGCTACCTGAAATTGTCCCAAGTTTCAATTTATCGATATATGTGCCTAATGCTGCCGAGATAATTGACGGCGCGCTGATAGGTGCCACGTCGCAGATACCACTCACATTCGTAAATGCAATACTCGGGACCTCACTACTTGTCAGTGACCTGTATTCCCGGGATATCAAACCTGGTAAGCTGGCAGTATCCACCGGGATCATGAACCTTGTTTCGGCACCCTTGGGAGGGCTTCCCATGTGCCACGGCTCGTCAGGAGTGGCTGCCCACTATAAGTTCGGGGCCAGGACCGGCGGTTCGAATATCATCATGGGTGCCGTACTTATCATGGCAGCCTTATTCATCCCTGCCGAATTCCTGGTACTGCTGCCCGGAGGTATCACCGGCGCCCTGCTGTTGTTCGCAGGGTATGAACTTGGCAATAAATTCCGTGATAGTGAATCTTTATATCTGACATTGACAGTAGCTGCTGTTTGTGTATTCACCAATATTGGTATCGGGTTTATTGTGGGTGTAGGACTGTTCCTGCTGGCAAAGAAAATACCTATTCTGAATATGGGGGTCACAGATAATGTTTTTAAGGCAGATGGAAACTGAAGACCTTTGCATCCTGCTTGAT
>JAKRWB010000380.1 GCA_022353185.1 ANME-2 cluster archaeon
ACTCCATACGGTACATCTAAAGTCCTGGTCGAACAGGAAGTTGCTAAATTAGCCGATGATAATTTCAGCCCCACGTTCATGCGGAGCGGTACTGCTTATGGTGTATCACCTCGCCTGCGATTTGACCTTGTATTAAATAATCTGGTAGCATGGGCATTTACAACTGGCCGTGTTTATCTGAAAAGTGATGGATCTGCCTGGAGGCCAATAGTTCATATTGAAGACATGTCGCTCGCTTTTCTGTCTGCGCTTAACGCGCCGCGTGAACTAATAAATAATCAGACTTTCAATGTTGGTCGTACCGATGAAAATTACCGTGTCCGGGATATTGCTGAGATCGTTGCAGAAACAGTGCCTGGAAGTCGAATCGAGTTCGCAGGGGGTGCAGAGCCGGATAAACGCAATTATCGAGTGTACTGTGATAAAATTATCCGGGAACTGCCGGATTTCAAACCCCGGTGGGATGCCCGAAAGGGAGCAAAAGAATTATATGAAGCATATAAGAGAATTGGCTTGCGCCTAGATGAATTTGAAGGACCTCGTTACCGGCGCCTAGATCATATTAAGCAATTATTAAGTACTGGGCGCTTAGATGAGAACCTTCGCTGGAAAGGAACAGAGTTAGACGCTCAATAGCCCTAATTCAGGAGTATCAAACAATGGTCAACTTAAAACCAAACTGCCTGTCATGTGGAAGCAGAAATCTGATATCAGTTTTGGATTATGGTAAAACACCTCTTGCGGATCGTCTTCTAACTGCAGAACAGTTGGAAGAACCAGAATTGATGGCTCCCCTTGAATGGGTTTTTTGTCCCGATTGTAGATTAATGCAAATCACTGAATTGGTCGCACCTGAAATTCTCTTTGGAAAAGATTACCCTTATTTCTCTTCAGTCTCGCCAAGCTTACTCCAACACTTTCGAAAAAGTGCCTTGTCCTTGATCCAATCAAGAAATCTCAACTCTGAGAGCCTAGTCATTGAAGCAGCCAGTAATGACGGGTATATGCTCAAAAATTTTGAAGAGAAGGGCATCCCGGTCCTTGGTATTGATCCTGCCCAAGGCCCTGCTGAGACAGCCCAACAGGCAGGAATCCCAACGCTTTGTACGTTCTTCAATAAAGATTTGGCCGGTCAACTGAAAAAAGAAGGGCGCATTGCTGATGTCTTTCTTGCGAATAATGTCCTTGCACACGTGCCGGACCTGAATGGTTTTGTAGAAGGGATAAAGACAGTCTTGAAGGAGACAGGTGTAGCTGTATTAGAAGTACATTATGTTGGTGATCTGGTCGATCACTGTGAATTTGATACTGTTTATCATCAACATCTCTGTTACTTTTCAGTCACGGCATTAGATAACCTCTTTAGAAGACATGGTCTTTTTATAAATGAAGTTGAACGTATTCCTACTTATGGGGGGTCACTGCGATTATTTGTAGAGTTTCGTGAAAATCCAGGTGAATCTGTCCTTTCGCTGTTGGCAGAAGAGGCAAACAAAGGTGTTGATAAGATCGATTATTATCTGAATTTCGCTAATCAGGCACGAGAGATAAAGCAGTCACTGTTAAAGCTTTTGCTTGATTTGAAGCGAGATGGAAAGACGATCGTAGCTTATGGTGCAGCCGCTAAGGCTGCTACATTTTTCAGCTTTTGCGGGATTGGAAAGGAACTAATAGATTATGTGGTAGATCTAAATATATTCAAGCACGGTCGCTATATGGGGGGCAATTATCTTTCGATTCTGCCAACTACAAAGCTTGTTGAGGACATGCCCGATTATGTA
>JAKRWB010000381.1 GCA_022353185.1 ANME-2 cluster archaeon
TGAATGCGCTTCAGAACTTTAACAGACTTGGTTTTCGACTCAGCAACTTTAAGTTGTTCATACTCTGCGTTTGAAATTTCAACTCGTTGAAATGGTTCACCTTTTCTCATATACTATTTAATGCAGTCAAGATATATAAAAGTTACAAAAAATAGATGCGGTTTAGTATAACAAGATGATCAGTGGTTCTGGGAAGTCATCAACTTATGCAGTTGCTGTTCGCCCTTTTATCTCATATAAAAAAGATTGAGGTTCAGTAACATTATCGGATGCATCCAGCATCTCGATCGACACAATCTTATTATCTTTCCCATAATCGATTATTAGCCCTTCAATAATCTCATCACTTTCTTCGATGGGCATTTCCCTAAGTGTCATATTCAGAATATCAGTATCAGGGTCGTAGATTACTTTCATTGGTCATCACCTTTCCACTTCATCATCACTTTATTCGGATGCTGCTCTGAATCTCTCCACCACAAAATCCCTGTCAAGCGATACTAAAAAGTATCCCAGCCGTGGGCCGCTCTTGGTGCCAAGTATGGCTTGGTAGATGGTCTGGAACAGATTTTTCGGGTTCATTCCCAGTTCCTTAGCCGTGTTATATATCCCGTCATGGATGGCCTGTCCCTCCTCGTAAGCGGGCATCCTCTCGGCCAGGAGGCGCATTGCATGGCGCTGCTCCTCATTGAAGTTGCGCACTTCAGGAGGCAGTTGCTCATTGACCTTGAACTTCAACATCGGAGGTGCAAAGGATTCCAGCCATTTCTCGACATTGTCAGCCCTTTGCTTTATAATTTCAGGTTCGGATACATCATACCCGCCCCGCTCCAGTACAGTGAGCAGGTAATCTAAACTGTGGTCTGCTATCTGCACCGCAGTGACCATGTGCTTGAAAGGTATCTTTGTGGATGTTCCACCGGCCTGGGATAGCTGGTATGCCCTCATATCCAGGGTTTCGTCCAGATTGTCATATTCATCAATCAAGTTCAACAGCGGCAGTCCGGGGTCGAATTCGATATGTTTTTCCGGCTTGGTCCTGATGATGAGGTATCGCAGAACTTCAGGGGGCACCACGTCCAGCATATCGCTGATGGATACCGTCACGCCTGTAGATGATGACATGGCACCCTGGCCTTTTAGCATGATCCATTCATAGACAATGGGGTGTGGAGCAGGATAATCGAATATCTCACTCGAAATGCGCTGGCCGGTAGCATAAGAGCCCCCGGCAGATGCATGATCCTTACCGAAAGGTTCGATGGTAACACCAAGTATTGGCCACCGGGCAGGCCAGTCCACCCGCCAGGTCAGTTTGCCGCCTCCCTGCATGGAAACGGTGCCGGTGGAACTGCAAGAACATGAGTAGTCCACGGTCTGTGTATCAAGATCAAAGCCTGTTACCTTAGTGGTGGTGAGCTTGCCACACTCATTGCAAATAGGGTTGAATGGGTTCCAGTCAGGGTTCAGGGTACGGCTTGATACTTCTTCGAGGATGTGTCCAATCTCATCCTTCTTGACCAGTGCGGTCTTGATCGCATCCACATAGGCACCCTGTTTGTAAAGTTCGTCAGCCCTGCGGATCTCTGGATGGATGTCCAGTTTTTCCATTGAATAGAAGAATGGCTCCAGGAAGTGTTCGGCATAGCTGGAATGGCTGCCGCAAGGGCACGGTATCTCGGACAGGGGCCTGCCTATATGCTCTTCATAGCTGTCGTCAAGGAACGGATAGACCTTGCGCAGCGGGTCATAGGTATCTGCGATATAAATGAGGTTGGCATCGGCTCCTGCATCCTTCAAGGCGCGGTAGACTGCGTCTGCTGTCAGCACTTCACGCATGTTGCCAATATGTATATTGCCTGAGGGGGTTATGCCTGAGGCTACGGTATGTTTATTTCCCTTCTTTAGTGCCTCGGTGGCCACCACATCTGCCCAGTGTATAGTCTCTGCCATGCTGTCTCACTTCGGAAGTGGTAGATGTATTGAGCAATATTAAATGTTTAGTATGAGCAGGTTTAACATACATGGTTAATACGATCATGCTGCTGGATAACCTGAGGTCGGAACTGGTAAGAGCAAAAAGCTTGCAAATAACCGAGATATCAAAACCTACTTTCCGCAGTTTTGAAAAAGCTTAAACTCGAATTAAATTCACTGCCTCAAGTGTGATTTTTTCCATCCTTG
>JAKRWB010000382.1 GCA_022353185.1 ANME-2 cluster archaeon
AGAAAATGTCATACATTTTTATGACATGTCTGAACTCCACCATAAAAACCCATTACTTCAACAGTCCCCTGACGATAACATCCACAGCCTCTGATTCACCAAGCCCCCGGGATATCAAAGTCTCCACCTGTTTCTTATCCACACTGCCGATAGCAGCTTCATGCGTCACCTTGGCATGCTCATCGAACACCGACACCCTGGGCACAGCCTCTGCCGTAGCATCTCCCTGCACAATCTCTACACAGTCCACATGCCC
Source organism: ANME-2 cluster archaeon (assembly GCA_022353185.1). Classification (GTDB taxonomy): domain Archaea; phylum Halobacteriota; class Methanosarcinia; order Methanosarcinales; family Methanocomedenaceae; genus Methanocomedens_B. Next base: position 257 of record JAKRWB010000382.1, read on the forward strand.
CCTGCAGTATGGTGCCCGCCCTTCAGTGATACTCTCCACCATGCTCTTTGCCCGGTCGCGTACAGCCACCCGGCTCTTGATGACACTCCGGGCACCGCGCCCTGATAGTACAGTACACTCCCGTATCCTTATTTCATCATCCGCCCGCCCGTACACTTTGGCAGTCATCTCGGCAGTAGCTTCCGCACCCACATCGACATCATAGTCCATATCCAGCCGTCCCACCCTGCCCTCGGTCAAGGCGAACCTTGTGACCAGCCTACCGCCGCGGTCTATTTTGATTCTTGCCTTTGGTATTACTTCAACCCCGCCATGGGGTCCGTGGTAGTGGGTTTCATTGTAGGTGAGGTATGCCTCTTCCCCTATTCTGATATCCGCCTCCATGATGTGTTTCACCCTGACGGCATTGGGAAATGTGCAGTGAGCCAGCAGTTCTGCAGACGAGCCTGCTTCTGCTGTGATGCTTGAGCGTATCTCCTGCACCCCTTCCTCTGGCAGGACCCCGAAACACAGGTGTACAGGTTGCTCAATCCTGTGCCCTTCCAGAATTACCAGACGGGCATTGATACCGGTATCGGTCTCCTCCACATTGAGTTCCAGGCCGGGAATCAGGTTTGACGTAAGGACCCGGTTTTCATGGACGAACAGGCTGGCAACACCGGGTGTATCGAGGACAGCGGCATTGCCGCCCGACCTGGCGTATGCATCAACAAGTGCCTTATATTCGTCTAACATATCATACCTCTGGGTGTATCCGTTTATCTGGGACATGGGCTGCACCGCTGCTGGTAGTAATCTGATACTTCAGCTGGTGTGCCAGTCATTGTAATCCTGCCCTCACATATCAGCGAGGCCGAATCCCCGATTTCCACAATCTCGGGCCTGTGGGTAATTACCAGTACAGATGCACCGTTATGCTTTAACACATGTATCAGGTTGATGACATCTTTTATGGAGATCACATCAATACCGCTGTCTGGTTCGTCCAGTATGGCAAGTCGGGGGCGTGTGGTCACAATGGATGCAAGTTCGATACGTTTGCGCTCCCCGCCGCTAAGGGATTCGCCCACCTCACGATGGAGGTATCGCTTCGGACTCATATTTACAAGGGACA
>JAKRWB010000383.1 GCA_022353185.1 ANME-2 cluster archaeon
ATTGCCAATATTCGGTTCATCCCCACGTGTGTGGGGAACTCTTTTCGACAGCAGGAGCCCTTGTAGAATAACTCGGTTCATCCCCACGTGTGTGGGGAACTCTCTTTATTATTTATGTGATTAGAGAGGAAGTACACAGCCGTTATCCTGTGAACGGGTTGAATATTTTTTTTCGAAAAAGATACATAATTTATAAATGTCCACAAATTGATCATCAAGATGTCACCATTAATAACAGATTCTTATTAACTATAAGATATATCAGGCATTCGGTAAAAACGAGACCAAATTAACACCATCCATATCTATTGGCACACGTCTGTTATCTCCCAATGTCACAAAATCATAACCCGCTTCATTTTGCGCTTTCCAGACCATAACTGCATTTCCATCTTCCAACCCATTTTGTACATTTCCCCAGATCATATCCCGTACCTTCACAGAAAAATCACCAACATATACACCTGCACGTATTTCAAGCATCCATATAGCCAATCTCCCGCGTAGATTGGGAGGGGCATTTTCAATTACGATGACCAACATCACCAATCCCCTCTTCCTCTGGAATCGCAGGCTGCAAGGCATCTGGTGCATCCTTCGGGCGAGAAAACCCTCCCGCTGCCAGTATCTCCTCAATAGTAGGAATTATATTTCGAAGCAGTTTAGTTTCCCTGAATGAGTCCCTGCATGCCCGGCGCACCATACCTTCCGGATCGCTTGGATTTTTGGCTGCAATACTGAAAGCAACTGGCACAACGGTCTCAAATTTAAATAGATCAGCAATATCATACACAAAAGATAAAGGTTTTCCAGTATGTACAAAACCAATTGCAGGCGCATATCCAGCCGCCAGCACCCCAGCTTCTGTGACACCATATAAACAGGCAGTGGCAGAACTCAAACAGCGGTTTGGCATATCCCCGCTTTCCCATGTTGTGCTGTCATATCGCCGTCCTTTCCATTCAATCCCGTAACGTTTAGCCATTAACTCATACATCTTCTTTACCCGTGCGCCCTCCATCCCTCGCATCTGTTCCACACTGTAACTGGAAGGTACTTCCTCATCAAACCGGAATTCGTACATCTTACGAACCACTTTGAGCCTTGCTTCTTCATCAAGAGCCAGTTTCGCCTGATACAAAAGACGGTCAGACCTTGCACCTCCGGGCTGACCTGCGGAATAGAGGCGCACCCCAGCCTCACCGACCCAGATAAGCAAACACCCCACCCGTGCAGCGAGAGCCGCCGCCGCATGGGATACACGCGAGCCAGGCTCAAGCATAAG
>JAKRWB010000384.1 GCA_022353185.1 ANME-2 cluster archaeon
AGGAGTTCGGCTTTTATTTCTGCATCTGTCATAAACAAAACATTCCTTATTGACTCTGATATTTGATATTTAATAATACTATATATCTATGACCCCTGAAGGCCGTTTCGTCAAATGTCGATATCGTATTCGTTAGGTTTATATTGAGTGCAGGTAAATTAGATATAGAATGATAGGGGACAAGCACGAGGCTGACATAAAAAACCGTCTTGCTGAGAAAATGGCAGGTGAAATAACCCTGTCCGACAAACCTGGCGACGTAATGAAAAAATGGCGTGTGAATTTTGACGTGGCACAGTCGGACCTTTCGAGTCATCTTGAGGTATCCCCTTCGGTTATAAGCGATTATGAGAGCGGGCGAAGAAAATCCCCGGGTACGGTCATTGTAAGTAAAATAGTCAATGCATTGCTTGAGATCGATAGGCAACGAGGGAGTAAGAAAATACATGCCTACGAGAGCATGGTTTCAGGAAGTTATGATCCAAATATCATCTATGATATCCACGAATATACCACCCCCATGTCCCTTGAAGAGCTTTCGACCATCATAGATGCCCAATTTATACACAGACCCGAATTAGAAAGTGAAAAACAGATATACGGATACACCATCATCGACAGTTTGAAAGCCATCCTTGATATGCCATTTCATGAATTTCAAAAACTGTATGGCTGGAGCACTGAACGAGCATTGATCTTCACGGGCATCTCTACTGGCAGGTCACCTATGGTAGCAATAAGGGTCACCAATCTCAAACCCAGGGTAATCGTACTTCATGGTATTAATGGAAATGAAGTGGACCCGGTGGCAAAGAAAATCGCTCAGGCTGAGAACATTCCTTTAATGTCGACAAACATGTCAATTGAATCAATCATAAAAGGACTTCATGAACGTAAGGTTTGACTACAATAGATTTGTTTGTTGATTATTATCATTTTAGATATATTAGTAAAATCAGTAATAAAATTCCAGATAAAAAGGTGTAACATATGAAAGTAGGAATTGTCTCATACGGTGCGTATGTCCCAAGATATCGCATAAAATTAGAAGAAATTGCAGCCGTTTGGGGAGATGATGCAAATAGTATTATCGGCGGATTAAAGGTGAAAGAAAAGTCAGTCCCTGATCTGGATGAGGATGCAATAACCATTGCTGTAGAGGCTGCACGCAGTGCCATAAACAGGGGCAATGTTGACGCTTCCAGGCTTGGTGCTATTTACTGCGGGTCCGAGAGTCACCCATACGCTGTGAAACCCACCAGCACCATTGTGGCAGCAGCTGTTGGAGCAGAACCCAACCTGACGGCCGCTGATTTTGAGTTCGCATGCAAGGCAGGCACAGCTGCCATCCAGGCCTGTATGGGACTGGTCGGTGCTGGCATGATCGATATTGGACTGGCCATCGGTTCTGACGTTTCCCAGGGTGCGCCCGGGGATGCACTGGAATATACTGCAGCTGCCGGTGGGGCCGCTTATATTATAGGCAGCAGCGACCTGGCAGCAGTTATCGAGGATACATTTTCATTCACAACCGATACCCCTGATTTCTGGAGACGGGAAGGCATGCCTTATCCGGAACATGGTGGACGGTTCACGGGAGAGCCGGGTTATTTCAGGCACGTGACCTCTGCGGCATCCGGCCTGATGGATAAAATCGGTACAAAACCTTCAGATTATGATTATGCAGTGTTCCACCAGCCCAATGGTAAATTCCCGCAAAATGTGGCCCATAAACTGGGTTTCACTCCTGATCAGATAAAGGCCGGACTTGTGGTGCCCATGCTGGGCAATACGTATTCCGGCTCATGCATGATAGGACTGGCTGCCATACTTGACCAGGCTGTGGAAGGGGACAGGATATTCATGACAGCATTTGGCTCTGGTGCCGGTAGTGATGCTTTCAGCATCACCGTGACCGACAGGATTGAAGAGATACGTGATGCAGGGCCTAAAGTTGAAGAACTGCTTCAAAACCCTATTTACATAAATTATGCTACTTATGCCAAACACAAGGGCAAGATAAAGGTGTGATAAAAATGCGAGATGTAGCAATTATCGGAATTGGCTGTACCAAGTTTGGTGAACTGTGGGACCGTTCCTTCAGGGACCTGTTCGTGGAAGCAGGCGTGTCGGCAATCGAGGATTCAGGTATCCAGGGTGAAGAGATAGACAGCCTGTATGTTGGCAACATGAGCGGCGGCAGGTTTGTGGAACAGGAGCATATTGGCAGTCTCATCGCGGATTATGCCGGGCTTGCCAGCACCCTTAATGTCCCTGCGACAAGAGTTGAAGCTGCATGTGCTTCAGGCGGTCTTGCACTACGCCAGGCCATCCTTTCCGTGGCTTCCGGACATGATAATGTTGTGGTGGCAGCGGGCGCAGAGAAGATGACGGACGTAGGTATGGATACGGCAACCGATGCACTGGCGGCAGCAGCTGACAGGGAATGGGAAGGCATAATGGGCGCTACATTTCCGGGATTGTATGCCATGATAGCCAGACTTCATATGCATAAGTACGGCACCACGTCTGAGCAACTTGCAGCGGCCTCTGTGAAGAACCATCATAACGGGACCATGAACCCTATTGCCCAATTCAGGAATGAGATAACCATTGATACGGTATTAAACTCAAATATGGTGGCTGACCCATTGCACATGTTCGACTGCTCGCCAATATCGGACGGTGCATCTGCTGTTGTGGTGGTTGCGGCTGATATTGCCAAAAAATATACTGATACACCAGTGTATGTGAAGGCCACAACCCAAGCCAGTGCTACCATCTCCCTGCATGACAGGGCAGATATCACTACGCTGGACGCCTCTGTGGTAGCAGGACAGAGAGCCTATAAAATGGCAGGAATGACGCCTGACGATATCGATATGGTCGAGGTTCATGACTGCTTTACCATAGCTGAAATTTGCGCCATAGAAGACCTTGGATTCTTCAAGAAGGGGGATGGCGGCAGGGCTACCGAAGCAGGCGAAACTGCCATCGGTGGGCGGATACCGGTGAACACATCCGGCGGCCTGAAAGCGTGCGGACACCCGGTCGGCGCCACAGGTATCAAACAGGCTGTGGAAATTACCGAACAATTACGTGGTACTGCAGGCAAGCGCCAGATAGATGGCGCACAAGTTGGGATGACCCATAACGTGGGTGGTTCCGGCGGGACAGCGGTTGTACATATACTTTCGAGGAACAGGTGATTTAAATGACAGTTGCGAGATTCTGGAGAAAGATACCAAACAGGTATAATCTGATAGGTACCCACTGTACCACCTGTGGAGAACATTATTTTCCGCCAAGGACGATGTGTCCTACCTGCCGCAGGGATGGGAAAATGGAGGCTCACAAGTTCCAGGGCAAAGGTGAAGTTGTTACCTACACCGTTATTCATACTGCAGCCAAGGGTTATGAAATGCAGGCACCTTATAACCTGGCAATCATAAAACTGGATGAAGGTCCATCCCTGACCGGACAGGTGATATGTGGACAAGAGGAAATGGAGATTGGGATGAGGGTGCGCTCAGTATTCAGAAAACTTGGCGAGGAAAGTGAGAAGGGCATGATCTATTACGGTACTAAGTTCGTACCAGAATAGGTCACTTTATTTTTATTTTACAGCAAATCCCTTCTGGACCATCTCAATTCCCCGATTCCCGATTATATATTTTCGTACAGACCTGTCATGGTCGGTACCCCTGAGTTTCAGGATGGACATGGCACGTTCGTACCGGTTTTGATGGTCCAGGAAATGGAGCATGATGATGCCGTCTGCGAGGGATGATATGTAAGGTTCAGGCATTTTTTCAGGAGTGAATAGTTCTGGCACTTCGTTGGTCAGAATTGTAGTGACTCCCCTGCCCTTTAAGAAATCGATGAGCAGACGAACATGGTTCTTAAGGTCAAGTGCGTCTGGCAGTGCAGATTCAAGGTTATACACACCGTCATAGAACAGCCGTTTTGCATCAATCTCCTCCACACACGATTTTATTATCAGGTTATGTTCATCAGGGAGGATGGTGTTGGGATTTGAATAAATAATTTGTAATTGACCATTTTTAATATAATCCTCAAGGTTCCATCCCATCCTGCCTGCTTCATGTACCAACTGTTCCTGTTTCTCCTCAAAGAGTACAATGATACAGTGTTCACCTTGTTTAAGACCAGCAAAAATAAATTGAAGCCCCATTATGGTCTTGCCTACACCAGCACCGCCGTTCACCACTATAAAAGATTGCTCTGGTATACCGCCACGCATCATATCGTCAAGGTCATTCACGCCAGTGGATAATCTGCCCTCGCCTACCGGCCGGGGGGTGGAATTGGATTGCAGTTTAGGGAATATGGATATGCCATTTGAGTTGATCTTGAACTCATGCGCAGAAGAAGTATTGTGCATGTTGTTCCCCATGCCGCGCCATTTCATTATTTCCATCTTCCGAACGACCCTGTCCCCCATCAACTCCTTGTCCAGATAGATGACACCATCGGCAATATGGGGTAGTATGGATTGGTGTATCTGTGGTCGGTTCAGTTCTCCTGTGACCATGGTCAGGGCGGACCAGTCCTGTATCATGGAATCAAAGGAGTATAAGAAACGGCGTTTTTCGTGAGAAGGAAAGCCAAATCCCAGGGTATCAAGGGGGTTTATTACAAGCCGGTCCGGATTGGTAGAAGCGAGGATATTCCCCATGTCAAGCAGTGTTGTCAGCGGGTCTTTTTCGGCAGTAGAACGGTCGACGGGCCGGACAAGTATTTTTTCACTGAAAAAAGGATAACTATGAAGGTAATCCGTCAATTTTTCGAACGATTGCGAGGTGACGGGCATGTAAACTGATGTTTCCCCGTTCTCTGCTGCATGTGATAATGATTGAAGCACAAAGGTGGTCTTTCCCGCTCCTGCAGTCCCTCCAATAAGTATGAGGGAGGGTTTGGGCAGACCGCCACCCAGCACTTCGTCCAGATATGCAATACCACTGGAGCAGTGTTTCATGATAGTAACATTATGTTTTAACCTATTAAACTTGTGCAGACCAGGGATTAACTGCTCTTTGCGATAACTACGTAAATGGAGCAACAGCTAATTGTTGTGTTTCACAGCATCCTCTATCTCTTTTACAGCTTCAGGATTTGCCAGTGTGGAGATGTCGCCCACTTCTTTTGAAACGAGGACTGAGCGCACTACACGTCGCATGATCTTACCGCTTCGGGTCTTGGGGAGGTCATCAACGAAATAAATGATATCGGGCCTGGCTATCTTACCTATCTCTTCTCCCACATGATTCCACAGGATCTTCATCAGTTCATCTCCGGGCTCAACACCCATCTTTAATACCACGAATGCTGCAATGCCCTCACCTTTGATGTCGTCGGGCCTGCCTACCACAGCGGCTTCGCTCACTGATGAATGGCTGACCAGGGCTGATTCGACCTCAGAATTCCCTATCCTGTGCCCGGATACATTGAGCACGTCGTCACCCCTACCCTGTACCCAGAAGTAGCCGTCATTGTCTACCCTGGCGATGTCGCCTGATATGAAATCACCACTTTTGGTCCAGTAATGTTCCACATACCGCTCGGGTTCGTTATACAGGGTATGCAGCATGGACGGCCAGGGCGATGTGAGTACCAGGCTGCCCCCTTCATTCACAACGGATTTGCCTTCATGGTCATGCACCTCAGCGCCAAAACCGGGCAGTGGTCTTGTGGCAGACCCGGGTTTTAATGGCAAAATTGGCAGCGGGGATATTACGAAACTTCCGGTCTCGGTCTGCCACCAGGTGTCCATAATTGGACATCGGCTCTTGCCGATATTTTCATAGTACCATATCCAGGCTTCAGGATTGATGGGTTCGCCCACAGTGCCCAGCAGCCGCAGGCTGCTCATGTCGTCCTTTTGGGTCCATTCATCACCGAAGCGCATGTGCATCCTGATGGACGTGGGCGAGGTATAAAGTACGGTAATGCCGTGGCGTGCTATCATTTCCCACAGCCGGTTCGGTTCGGGATGGGCGGGAGCGCCTTCATAGAGCACCGAAGTGACGCCCAGCATGAGCGGTCCATACACAATGTAACTGTGGCCTGTTATCCAGCCGATATCGGCAGCACACCACCACACGTCCCGGGGTTTGAGGTCGAACACCCATTTGAGGGTGAGAGCTACGCCTACCGAGTAGGTGTGCGCGTGTACCACACCTTTGGGTTTGCCTGTGGTGCCTGAGGTGTAAAGGATAAAGAGGGGGTCTTCCGAGTCCATGACCTGTGTTTCGCATTCGTCGGGCTGCTCAGCGACCAGGTCATGCCACCATATATCGCGTTCACTCATAGATACCTCAACCTGCGCCCATTGATAACAAATAGTATGTTCAATGTCAGTACCCTTGACTGCTTCATCGGCCAGTGCTTTGAGGTTGATGACCTTCCCTTTTCTCCAGAATCCGTCGGCTGTGATGAGGACTTTGGCGCCCGAGTCTTGAATCCTGTCCTGCAGAGCGTGGGGACTATAACCCGAAAACACCACGCTGTGTACGGCACCAATTCGGGCGCAGGCGAGCATGGCTATAGGCAGTGCGGGTATCATTGGCATATAGAGGGCCACCCGGTCGCTTTTACCCACACCCAGGCTTTTCAGGCCGTTGGCCATCCGGTTGACTTCGTTGTACAGGTCGCGGTAGGTGAGTTCAGTGACGTTGCCCTGTTCTGATTCAAAGATGTAGGCTACTTTGTGCTCTGTGGGTGTTCCCATGTGGCGGTCGAGGGCATCATGGACGATATTGTATTTGCCATTGGTGAACCAGCGGTAGAAGGGTGCATCTGAGCTGTCCAGTACTTTGTCGTAGGGGCTGTACCATTCCACTAGGTCTTTTTCTACTTCTCCCCAGAACCATTCTGTGTCCTTACTGCGCTGGTAGAGGGTCTCAATGTCAGGGATATCATGTGCATCCATCCATTGCTTGACATTGCTGTTCTCAACTATTTCTTTGGGGGGATAGAACGTGCGTTCTTCCTCGAGTAGTACTTCTACTTTGGACATTTTTGATACTCCGCTATAGTCATGATGATACTAATTACGTGGTTTGCGGGATAAGCATTTCTGATGGGA
>JAKRWB010000385.1 GCA_022353185.1 ANME-2 cluster archaeon
ATCCTTCTAAATATCGTTTGAGAGAAATGAATGACAGGATAATTGAACTGGAAGGTCAACAAAAAGAGAATATCGAAAAACTCACACAGGATTTGAGTTCTCTGAATAATTCATTAATAGGTCTGGAAGAAATGATTGTTTCAATCGAACAGAATGTATTACAACAGGATGATGTAAATATTGACATTGATCGATGTCATGGAAATGAATCATATGAAACTAACAAACATAATTCAAACTTAAGGAGAGATTGATGATGTTGAAGAGAGATATTTTAGGTATTGATTTTGGAACTACCAATTCCAAGATGGCATATATGCTACTTGACGAACCGGTGATGATAGAAAACAGTGAAGGAAAGATGATGATGCCGTCCACTGTTTATTTCAAAAATGAGAATGAAGTAGATGTGGGTGAAATCGCCAAGCGGAACATTATCGTGCATCCGGAGCGAACGATAAACTCAATTAAAAAGGAAATGGGAACTGACTTCAGTAAAAAGATCGGTCGGTATAAATTTCCGCCTGAATATATCGCCGCACAAATATTTAAGAAACTGGCGGATGATGCCGAACAGAGGCTTGGGAAACGATTCAGGGACGCCGTAGTATCTGTCCCTGCAAACTATTCGGACGGACAGAGGCAGTCAATCAAGGATTCAGCAGAGATTGCCGGCTTTAACGTCCTGAGATTGATTAATGAGCCAACAGCGGCAGCTCTGGCGTATGGAATACGAGAAGACAGAGATAGGAGAGTACTGGTATATGATTTTGGGGGCGGGACATTTGATGTAACGATACTTACTGTTTCATCTGGTTTTTTTGATGTCGATGCAAGTGCGGGGGAGCATAAACTTGGAGGAGATGATATCGATGCGCGCATTGAGGAGCATGTGGCAGATAAATTATCCGAACAGTTTGGTATAAATCTGGAAAAGGACCTGGCACTTCGCTCAACCCTCCGTGAAGCCTCAGAAGAAGCAAAGATAGCGCTATCTTCAGCAAAAAGCACTGTAATTAACATACCCTTTGTTGCTGAAAACAAACCGCCGTTCAGTATGGAATTAACACGGACAGAACTTAATTCCATGATATCAGACCTGATCCAGCGTACTAAAAAGCCAATTGAACAGGCATTAAATGATGCGTCTCTTGAAAAAAATGAGATAGATGATATATTACTTGTAGGAGGCACCACCCTCATACCTGCAGTACGTGAATTTGTTATAGAGTATTTTGAAAAAGAACCTCTAAAAGGCGATCCGTACGAAGCAGTTGCCCTTGGCACTGCGATCGCCGGTACAGAATTTGTAAAAATAAAATCGGGAGTTGCGAAGAATATCGAAATAAGTGATGTAATATCAAGTTCATTAGGTGTGGTAACCGCAGATGAAAGGATCTCCAGGATACTGGAGAGGAACACAAAGATTCCCATTGAGCGTACCAGAAATTATACGAATGCATGGGATTTCGTAGATAAAGTAATAATCCCGGTGTATCAGGGGGAAGGGGAATTTCCTGAAGAAAATGAGTTTCTTGGAGAATTCTGGATATCTATAGAACCTATGCCCATTTATCAGAACAAAATAGATGTGACTTTTGAAGTCGGAAAAGAGTTCGGTATTTTACATGTAACAGCAAAAGATAAAGAATCCGGTAACCAGCGTACTGTGAAGATGGAGGCCAGAAGCAGGCTCTCGAAAAAGGAAAAAAATAAATGGATGAAAAAACTGCTTGGTGTTGAAAGCATACAGGTGAATATTATTAATTTATCGACAGATGATACACTGGCTCTTTATCTTAATCCATGGGAAACAGTATTTGATTTCAAACAAGAATTGTTAAAGAAAGGCATTATGGGAAAGAATGAAACAATTTTCTGTAATGATATTGAGCCCGATGATGAACAAAAAATATCTGATACGAACATGGAAACAGACATGTTAATAGAGATTCGGCAACAGGATGAGTAAGAAAAAGAAGAAACAAACAAAGTCAGATTCTTCGATTGCTAAGCACGAAATATCGATATTGGATGATCCCTACTGGAAGATATCCAGTATATTTGTGGATATGCATCGTGTTGGCCGCTTTATCAATATGTTCGAGCAATTTGAAGTAAGGCATACGGAATGGGTAAATGATCTTATGAGAGGTATACCCACGTATTACTGTGTTCTCGGTGTTGAAAAAGGAGCAGATAAAAGCCAGATTGAAAAAGCTTATGAAATAAAAT
>JAKRWB010000386.1 GCA_022353185.1 ANME-2 cluster archaeon
TGACGATGTACTTGACCTTATTACTCCGGAAGATGTGTTGGGGAAGATCAGGGGAAGTGACCTTATGGAAGGCAAGCAAACCTTGCTAGCAATCCATGCCAGGGACAATAATGTGAAACTGGATGTGTTTGGCAGGAGAGATGCTACCAGAGAGGAAATTGATGAGGCCCTGGAAAAGTTGAAAGATTCAGGTTCAATTGACTATGTCCAGGATAAGGCCCTGAATTTTGTGGCTGAAGGGAAGGAAAAACTGGATGTACTTCCCGAGAGCGAGGCGAAGGATATAATGCTGGCCCTGGCAGATTACATGATCGAGCGCAAATTCTGATTGCTGATTTAATATTTTAGTATTTTACAAAACCATGACTGAACAATGCAAAGCATGTGGTGGCACAGGAGTTACTGATACATCGCAGCAAGAGTGTCCTGAATGTAAAGGGTCAGGCAAACCAAAAAGCCTTGACCTGACTAGGATGACCGAGAAGGATCTGGGAAGCCTGCTCAAAGGTGGGTCCGGTTGCCAGAAGTGCGGCGGGTCCGGTACCATCACAGTGGAACAGAAATGCCAGGTATGCGGCGGTAGGGGTGAGATGATAAGCTGTCGGGTATGCGGGCAACTTCTTGGTACCGATACTAAAGGGGATATGTGCGCTTCCTGTGCTAAAAAACCGCTTGTGCAAAAATTGAGTCCAGCCTGTGATACCTCTGATATGGAGGTTGAAATGATTTATGAGGGAGTTGTTGACAGCCTGGCAAATTTCGGTGCCTTCATTAACCTGAACTCCCGCACGCGGGGGCTGGCACACCAGAAGAACTTGACCAGGACCCCGGACGTGGGGGAGACTATCTTTGTACAGGTGAAGCACATCGCATCCAATGGCAACATTGACCTTGTACCGGTAACCCTTACAGAGTACCAGATAATCGAGGTTGAGAAGGATATTCCCCGCACCCAGATATCTGCCCTTCGCGACCATATCAGTAAACTTGTGCATATTTCTGGTGAGGTCATCCAGATAAAGCAGACCGGTGGCCCCACCATATTCACGCTGGCTGATGAAACGGGTACTGTGCCATGTGCTGCGTTTGAGAAAGCGGGACAGCGCTCGTATCCTGAAATTGAATCAGACATGATAGTTAAGGTTGTGGGTGAACTCAATACCCGGAACAA
>JAKRWB010000387.1 GCA_022353185.1 ANME-2 cluster archaeon
ATGCTCACATGATTTTCTCGCATGATAGAGCGGGATTATGTTCTAAAATATCTTCAAAATCGTGCTGTAGCTATTGATATGACTCCAATTTTTTCTGGTGTTTGCCGTTCAACAGATTCTGAGGCAATGAATATAGTCGAGGTTATAGATGAAGTAAAAGAGATATGCGGAGATGATGTGCATATCTATACAGGAAATGGTCATACAACAACTAAAATATCTGCTGGGATGGCATATTTGAGTCATGGAGTAATCGCTGCTGGTCGGTTTCATTATGACCTCAATAAAAGCTTAGGACCAAAAAAAGTTTTAAAATTGAAAAGGAATATCGTTTTGCTGAATAAGGTTGGAAAGTTGTTGAAAACAGAGCCCACACTGGGAAGAGTAATCGCTATGCGAAAACATATTTATGTGGATGGATTGAATGTCCAAAAAATGGTTGAAGATCTGGGTCATCTGATTCTAAAAAATGTATCTCGAACCGGCATGCCTATTGATGAAATATGTAATGCTGTTGAGAGGTCTAATCATTTGAAGAAAAAAGCAAGAATCGTAGAAGGAAGCAGAACAAGGGTTGAGCTGGATCAGGCGGAATTGTTGTTGAAATCTGGTGAATTGATACTTTGTATAGTTGGACTATATCATCTTTTGAAAGGATGGAAAGGTCCTTCGAGCCCGATTAATTTTTCAGATGTTAGACTGATATTACCTGCATGAAATAATTTATATATTTAGTGTGTTCGATGATGGGAATTTTAACGCCACAACTTGTAGTGGTGGTTAGTATTGTTTAATGGCGAAGGTATTGATCCTGCAAATATATAATTTATTTGCATTGCTTCAAATTTCAGCCTGCGTAGCCATCTACCGACATCATCTCACACACTACCTATTTCCCCCCATACCCCCGCACATGCCCCCAAGCATCCTGCAACTCAGAATCCTTACCCTTATCTCCATAAACCGAAACATCCTCCCTTCCATACAGCACCCTGTCCTCCCCAACCGGGCACACCTTGATGCACACCCCGCACGGCGAGATATACCGGTCGCACAGCTTCTTACTGTACCTGGCACACAGGTCCTTGCGTATAAGCCCGTCGGGATAATCCTTCTCATCAATGGCACCCACAGGACACTGCCGCACGCAGTCCATACACCTGATGCACAGATCCTCCTCCAGCAACGGGTCAGGCGGTAATTCGGCAGCGGTAAATATCGAAGTGAACCTCACCCTGGGTCCGTATTCTTTCGTTAGCAGTGTATTGTTCACCCCAAAACTGCCAAGGCCTGCCAGGAAAGCCGCATGCTTGTGAGAGAAGAACGCCACAGGGTTATTAATCAGCACATCAATATCCCCATACCCGTCCCTGGGAACGAACACCGAAGGGTACCCCTTCTGGTTCAGGAAATTGGACAGCCGGTATCCATACTGGTCCAGCAGGCTGTTGATGGTGCGGTAAAGTTCATGGTAATAGATGGACGGCGTGGTCTCGATGACGGGCAGGCTCACAGGCAGGCCCAGGACGATGACCGAGTGCGCTTCAGGGAAAATATGTTTAGGATAGAACGGCTCGGGTACCCACGGTTCAAATAAAGGTGTGTTCCACCGCTCCACAGGTGCCACGCCTACCATTGGGATGTCTAGCACAGCACATTTTTCAAGTATCTCGTCCTTTAAAGCAGTATTCATAATGTGACTCACTCATCCGACTAAAACACTCCACTTTTATAACACAACAATATAAAATAACAATGGGCAAAAAACTTTTAACCGATATTATTCTTCATAAATATTTCAATCGCTTTTGTCATTGTCCATACTTCGATAATTCCCGCATCATCTCAATCGTTATACCTAGCAGCTCTGCTGCGGTTGGGTGTGCCGTTGCAACGTTTGACTGAAACAATAAAAACATTCGTATCAATCAAGAATCGATTTGTAACGCTTTTTCGCTGTTTCATTCACTTCAGCCCTGACTTCCCTTGTAACTTTATCGATATCCACTCCCTGAAGTTCTGCTTTCAGGCGTTTAGCAATCTCATCCCGATCAAGTTTTTTTATTCTAATCTTATCATCATCGAGGTCGGTAATTAATAGAGGGACTTCATTGTCAAGATGAAGAATAGTGTGACAAACCATGCATTAATCCTTCATCTGCTTCACAAAATTCACCCAACGCCTGGCATCCTGTACCCTGTCCCTTGTTGATACCTCATCAAAATCAACTTTCTTGATCTTGCCTTCTTCAAGATCCTGCAGGTCCATGATAGCCCTTAACAATCCAGCCGCTTCATCATGAATCTGTTCGGCCTGTGCCCTGGTGAGTTTTGCATTCTCAATCTGCTCCTCATCAAGCTTTTCCTTCTGCTCAAGGCTGTGGATTAAGCCTCTTATACCTTTTTTTTCATTAGGTATTAATCTTTTTTCATTTATTAATTTCCATATCAGATCACGCAGTTGTATTTCATGATCATCGATTGTGATTTTTTCAGGTATAACTTCTCCCACCCACACCAGATACCTATGAAGTCCATTCAGCAGGTGATTACGGTCCTCCTGGGATATGAGTTCATCAAAATCAAATCTTGTTGAATCATCATCTGAATTATTCATCCCCAAAAGCCTCCCTGAAAC
>JAKRWB010000388.1 GCA_022353185.1 ANME-2 cluster archaeon
CCACAGAGTACACAGAGAGCACAGAGCGGTGCCACTTATCTCTGTGTCCTCTGTGCTCTCTGTGGTTTTTCAAACCAGAAGATAATAAAAAGTTTCGGAAATGCCAGCACTACACCCAGGGGATTTAGCAGGAAATAACCGGTCCCAATATATTCATACAACACGCCGGTAAAAGCAGAGGTCATTAACGCTTCCTTTTCAGTAAAAGCATACTTCTTTGACAGATAGAAATACCATGTGCCAAACCAAACAGTCCACAGCCCGGTGACCAAACCCAGGTCAATCCACAGCACAGGGTGAGCAATGCGGTTCCCGGTAGCGCTTACAATCACTGAAAGCAGCAGGAATCCCTTATAGTTATACAATACCATCCGCTTAAAAAACGGCATGACCAAACGGCGAAAAACGATAGGCAGCCCACCGAATACAAGGCCGTAGGTCACACCTAAGGCCACTACACCCCATTCGTGGGCTATGCTAAATATTACGATAACCAGGGCGAACCAGATAAGCAGTATCTTCCAGGCTGATTCAATGTCAAGGTGCGAAATTGGGTTTTTCATAACATTATGGTGCAGTAGATGTTTTTCGCTTATTCAGGTATTTTTCAAACATAACAAGAAAGAAGACAGTGCATGATGTTTAAATCATCAATAAAAAAAGGAGTTGAAATAATTAATATGTTTGGTTCTACTGTTAAGTATAATCAGGTTGATGAAGATGACAGCCATGCCGGACGGAAAAAACCACAACATAATCAACATCACTGTATTGATGCTCATACTGTCAATCACATATGGCCTGTTCAACAGGTCAGACATTACTATCTCCATCCAGCCGCCAAGTATAGAGTTAATCCTGATATTTTCTGTAACTTACCTGTTCGGCACATTTTTCTTAAGTCCGGACCTGGATATTGAAAGTTCTCCATATAACAGGTGGGGTGTGTTCAAATTTCTATGGTGGCCCTATAAGGTCATATTCAAACATAGAGGGTTATCCCATCATCCCATATTTGGGCCTTTGACCATACTTATCAATTTTGCACTGATATTTGTGCCGGTGCTGGTGGTGCTGGGATTTAACCAGACCCTGTTCCCGCTGGATGTAACTGTAACGGCAGCAACCGGGTTTGTGCTGTCTGTTGAGATGCACATACTGGCTGACATGGTGGCGTCTGATTTAGCATAACCAGCATCTGTAGCCGCATTTAATTTGTAGGTGTTGGAGAAGATACTTCCGGAATATTATTGCTACAACTCGTATATTTTCCAACACAGCAATTGAATTGAACAGCCATTCATTGAACTATAACTGTACCCTTCATATCAGGATGATATTTGCATGAATATTCATATGTCCCCTTTTGATTGAAGGTCCATATGAATGAATCACCTTCAGCTAGTTCGTCTGTGACCATACCCATAATCGTAATTTTATGCGGCGTAGAGTCCTTATTAGTCCATTTTACAGTACCTCTCGCAAAAACAGTAACAGTTTGTGGGACAAATGCATTACCTTCCATGGTCACTTCTGTAAGCCCATCTTTTGGAGTGGGTTGTGGGGTGGCTGTTGGTGAACTTGTAGGTGTTGCAGTAGGCATTTCAGTTGCTGTTTCTGTGGGCTCTGGGATGTTGGTGTAAGTGCACCCAATGGTAGAGAATATACTTACTAATATCAGTATGAGTAAAATTTTGTGTTTCATATTTGTTCACTCCAATTAATCATCTGACCTGTCCTCACAATATATTTACAGTGAGTGTTCCCCCGTTCAATACATCCAGTTCAGCAACGTCCACGGTCTTCGACACACTGCCTGCGGTGAGCGTATATGGCCCGGTGGGTCTGGTGTCGAAGTTAGTCTGGCCTGAAATATGGCCCAGTGTGGAATATGGTACTTCAAAGCTGTATTTGCCTTTATCGGCAGTAGTTGTCTGGGTATAGGTGAACAACCTGCCCTGGTTTGTCATGATACTGTTTGAAATGGTAACGGTGGCACCGTCTGGCGCACTACCAGT
>JAKRWB010000389.1 GCA_022353185.1 ANME-2 cluster archaeon
CCTCCTACCTGTCGACCTCACTGGTACATGAATCCATACTCGCTGCTATGGCAGCTACATCTGCCACGTATGTTCCTACCAATAATGGCGGAAGTGCCTGTGCTGTCGCAAATGCAGGACCCCGAATCCTGAATCGATATGGTTTATCAGAACCATCCGAAATAATGTACATTCCCATCTCTCCCCTTGGATCTTCAATACGGGAATACACCTCTCCCGGTTCGGGCCGCGTAATATAAGGCGTTACATCCTGCTTATATGGACCGGAAGGCATCTGGTCCAGACACTGTTCAATAATATAGATACTTTCAAGAATCTCCAACAGTCGTACTTTGACCCGTGAAAATACATCCCCATCGGTCTGGGTGATCACATTAAAATCAAGTTCATCATATACCAGATAGGGCTCTATCCGCCTTAAATCATAATTAACACCTGCTGCTCTCAAAGGTGGCCCTGCCACTCCAAGTTCACCTGCTTCTTTGGCAGTTAATACTCCGACACCTTTGGTCCTTCTAAGATAAATTGAATCACTGGACAGCATCTTATCATGGGATTTGACCCGCTTCTTCAACTCACCTAATGTTTTAAGAGCCAGCTCCTTATAACCCGGTGGCAGGTCATTTGCTACTCCGCCGAACCTTGCATAATTATGGTTCAATCTTGAACCTGTAATAGCTTCAAGCAGGGACACTACCCCTTCCCGCTCCCTTACCATATAGATAAACATGGTCAAAAAGCCCACATCTGTAGTATATTCACCTATTCCTAACAGATGGCTCTGTATTCTGCAAAGCTCATTAGTTAATACCCGGAGATATTTAGCACGGTCTGTAGGTTCTATACCAAGTAATTCTTCAACACCCCGGCAGTAGACATCGTTGTTGGAATTAGAGGCTAGATAACATATCCTATCGACCAGAGGAAGGATCTGTATATACGTCCTGTCTTCAAAAACCTTTTCCATACCTTTATGAAGATAACCGATCTTGAGTTCGGCTTCTCTTACAGTCTCACCCTCTATCTTCAGGTCTAGCAAAAAAGGACCTGGCTGCAATGGATGTTGTGGTCCAAGATGCAGGAGTATCTCAGATGGTTTGGGTGGGGAAGTAATTTGAGTTGCTTCATGCGTCATTATTCATCACCTATGTTGGATTGGGATATCCTGCATAATCTTTACGCAGTGGCCATTCTCCTTCCATTTCTTCTGTTAATAATAAGACCTTCATATACGGACAATTATTAAATTTAATTCCATAAAGTTCGTATGTTTCCCGTTCATACCAGTTTGCATTCCAGTAGATATCACAAAGTGAGTCAATATTCGGATTATCTCTTGGCATCGAGGCTTTTAATGTTAAAACTAAAGGCCCTGAATATGATGTCACATGATATACCACTTCCATCTTATCAGGAGGATAATCTACACCTGAAATACAGGAAAGATGATCAAAACCTTTGTCAAGTAAAAATTGCATGATTTCATGTACTTTGCTTGAATCAATTCTGGCTGTTGCCCTGTTAGGTGAGGGAACATCCACACCGGAAACTACATCAGGAAACTTGTCGGATAATTCAATCATGATGGTTTTGTCGATTATTTTTTTCGCAGCTTGTTCATCTCCCATGTTCTAAACCTCCCCGTCAGCAGGATTTGGAATTACAGTCCTGTCTTTCTGAGCTACTATTTTTTTCTGAAGCTCTATGAAACCCTCTAAAAGGGCTTCAGGTCTTGGCGGGCAACCAGGGATGTAGATATCCACCGGGAATATTTCATCCATATTAATAACCGTACTATATGATTCCCACCATGGACCGCCAGATATCGCACATTCTCCCATCATCAATATCCACTTAGGTTCCAACATCTGGTCCCAGACCCTCTGAAGAGCAGGCAGATATTTCTTGGTAACATAACCGCTGATCATCATTACATCAGCTTGTCTTGGAGATGCTCGCGGGATGATACCGAATCTGTCAGTATCATAGTGTGCCACACCAACGCATATCTGTTCAATTCCACAGCAACCCATCGGATGGGTCATGAACCATAAAGAGTTTTTACGGCCCCAGTTAACCAGTTTCTGCATTGGAGAATCCTTAATGAAGTCATGTATCGCACTGGTAGTGGTACATACCACATTTGATGGAAGCTCAGCCTCTATTTCACCCATTGTAATACCCCCTTCTTCCATGCATAAACATATCCCAGAAACATAACCAACAGGAACATAAACATCTCAATCACAGCAAGCCCTGTGCTGAACCCAAAAATAGCATTCTTTACAGTATCGTTCACATATACGGTTACCCACGGATACAAGAATAAAAGCTCAACATCAAACAGTACAAAAAGTATCGCTAATGCATAATATTCAACATTGAACATAATGTTCGCACTACCAGTGGGCACAGAACCACTTTCATATGTCGTAAATTTGGCTAGCGACTTGCTTCTTGGCGATAACTGCTTAACTATAAACATTATTGCCAAAGGTATCACTAAACCAAATATTAGAAAGATAGCTACGGGTATAAAAGTATCAATAATTTCCATATCATCACCTAAATGACCTAACAAAGTTGAGTTGGACTATATGTATAAAAATGTTATGAAATTATTTTCGCTGAATCAATGGCTAAACAATTCCAAAGTATGCCGATTATGGGACGCAAATCACTTTGAATCCAACATGTGTTTAGATAAAATTAAATAGATATTGTAAAAAAATATAAACATATAATAAGTAGTATGTCAGCCCACTTGGAAGCAAAAACCTACCAGGATTAACTTTACTTTACCGTTGCCAGAGGCTCGATATCCAATATGTTTAATTCCAATTGTTGGATTCCGATTTCAGCTACCCGCTTTCCTGATATGAGCATCCCACCAAACGTAAGGCCCATCCTTGGCAGTCCATGTAGGGTGGCTACAGCCATTCCCGTGGTAAGCAATCCATGATATACTTCTCCAGTATGTTACACCAGTGCATCCTAGCTACGGCTAACCCACATACCGCCAAAACCTTTCACATCCACTATTTCTCTTTCCATTAGGCAGTTCACCACAATTGCATCATGCCCTGTGGCATCGATGACCAATTTAGATTCCACTGCCACCGGATCCACAAAGGTAATAGCCCCGGGGCGTGCCCCCCCCGGCATCCAGTTTATGACAACTCCTGCCACACGACCTTCACGCACAACCACATCATCTGCCGTGGTCATGTTTATTATCTTTGCA
>JAKRWB010000390.1 GCA_022353185.1 ANME-2 cluster archaeon
GTATCGTCAGTGGACAAGGCAAATGTGCTCTCTGACATCTACGGGTTCTGGCGTGAGGAGTTTAATTCAATTGCTGCCGGATACCCGGATGTGACCACGGATTTTAATTACGTGGATGCAGTTACTATGTGGTTCGTGAAGAACCCCGAGTTCTTTGACGTTGTGGTGACGCCCAATATGTTCGGTGATATCATAACTGACCTGGGCGCCATGGTTCAGGGCGGTCTGGGACTGGCCCCGGGTGGCAATATCAACCCCCAGGGTACGAGCATGTTCGAGCCTATACATGGCAGCGCACCTAAGTATAAGGGCATGAACCGGGCCAACCCGATTGCGACTATCTGGGCCGGGGCCATGATGGTGGAGCAGATGGGTGAGAAGGAAGCTGCTGATGCTATTGTGGCTGCCATCGAGCGGGATATCAAGGAGGCTAAGGTGCTGACCAGGGATATGGGCGGCAGGAGTGGTACTTCTGATGTGGGCGATGAGATTGCAAGGCTTGTGAGGGATATGGGCTGAACAGGTGTGGATGTAGAGGGAATACTGGAAGGTTAGCTGGGCGAGAATGAGGAACACTTTACAGAATTTATTATTTCTATGGAATAAAGAAACCGGGTTAAATATTCAGATTATGAACAGGAAATACGAAAAATGGTAAAAACAAACGGAAACGGTGAAAAAGTAAAATCTATGGAAAGCTGGATCTGGGATGCAGCTTGCAGTATCAGGGGCGCAGCTGATGCATCCAAGTTCAAAGATTATATTCTCCCCTTAATATTTGTAAAACGATTGTGTGATGTGTTTGACGATGAGATTGATCGCATTGCAGAAAAAGTAAATAGCAGAGCCAGAGCCCTGCAACTGGTTGAACGCGATAAGAAATTAGTCCGTTTTTACCTTCCCATTAAGCCCAAAGACCCTGAAAAAGAAAGAACATGGGATGTAATCAGAACACTATCCGATAAAATCGGACAGGGTCTCACCGATATTCTGCGTGGTATTGCCAAAGAGAACAAAGACCTGCAGGGAATCATTGATCGAATTGACTTTAATGCCACCACACACGGACAGCGAGATATTGATGACGACCGATTGAGCAAACTGATTGAAAAGATCTCAGAAAAACGATTGGGATTGAAAGATGTAGAGCCGGATATAATCGGGCGCAGTTATGAGTACCTGATACGCAAGTTCGCCGAAGGCAGCGGACAGAGCGCTGGAGAATTCTACACACCTACAGAAGTGGGGTTTATCATAGCGAAGATCATGGACGTCGAGCCCGGTATGGAAATTGATGATCCCTGCTGTGGCAGTGCAGGTTTGCTCATTAAATGCGAACTGGTAATGAAAGAAAAAATGGCTTTGCGCTCAATAGAGAAGTATGCGCCGCTAAAATTGTATGGACAGGAGTTTATCGCTTCTACCTGGGCAATGGCCAAAATGAACATGGTGATACACGACATGGATGGGAAAATTGAAATTGGCGACACAATGAGAAATCCAGTTTTTAAGGAAGGCGGCAAACTGAAAAAGTTTGATCGCGTTGTAGCTAATCCCATGTGGAACCAGAGCAAAGATAGTTTGCCCTATATCAATGACGATTTTTTTATTAATGATGAAATGGAGCGCTTTCCGGCAGGACCATGCGGGGGCAAGGTTGACTGGGGCTGGATCCAGCATATTTACAGCAGCCTGAATGATACAGGCAGGGGAGCCGTGGTACTGGATACGGGAGCCGCCAGCCGTGGCAGCGGAAACCAGGGGAGCAATAAAGAAAAGGAGTCTCGCAAATGGTTTGTTGAAAATGACCTGATCGAAGGTGTGATATATCTGCCTGAAAATCTGTTTTACAATACCTCTGCGCCAGGGATTATCATTTTCCTGAACAAAGCCAAGCAGCATAAAAACAAAATTTTACTTTTACATGCGGGAAAAGAGTTTGAAAAGGGCGATCCTAAGAACTA
>JAKRWB010000391.1 GCA_022353185.1 ANME-2 cluster archaeon
ATTGCATATATAACTATCTATAAAAATACAATAAACTACACCAAACCCCATACACAAAACATATATTACACTAACACAACAACACTACCAAATGGCTAACCTCACACTCATCCCCACAATCTACGCCCTCGAACAAGCCATACACCGTGTGGGAGAACTCATAGAACAGGCGGTTGAAAAATGAAACAAAAGACAGCCTCTTCAGAACTTGCACCATCGCTCAGTGAAATACTTCTCTACACAACCCAGGACGGGAAACAGCGCATTGAAGTGCGGCTTGAAGGTGAAACAGTATGGCTTTCTCAACTCGGCATGACAGAGCTTTTTCAGACAACCAAACAGAATATCAGTTTGCATCTGAAAAATATCTTTGCAGAGGGAGAGTTATCAGAATCTTCAGTTGTCAAGGAATACTTGACAACTGCCGCCGACGGAAAAGCCTATAAAACAAAACTCTACCGGCTTGAACCAATTATCGCGGTCGGTTATCGCGTAAAGTCCCACCACGGCACCCAATTCCGGCAATGGGCAACCGAACGCCTTAGCGAGTACGTAGTAAAAGGGTTTACCATTGATGATGAACGGCTTTCTGAACCCGGCGGAATCGATTACTTTGATGAACTCCTTGAGCGCATCCGGGCTATCCGCGCATCGGAAAAACGATTTTATCAGAAGGTACGCGATATCTACCTGACCAGTGCGGATTATGATCCAAAAAATCCCATGACACAGGAGTTTTTCGCCATTGTTCAGAATAAAATGCTCTATGCGGCGACCGGTAAAACAGCCGCGGAGTTAATTCACGATCGAGCAGACGCCACTATTCCCAATATGGGACTGACAACATGGAAAGGTGCAAGGCGAGGCCGTGTATTAACAAAAACCGATGTAGTGGTGGCAAAAAACTATCTCAATAAGGAAGAGATCAGCACATTGGAACTTCTGGTTGGACAGTATCTCGATTTCGCAGAACTTCAGGCCAGGCGCAGAAAAGTGATGTATATGAGAGACTGGATAGCAAAACTCGATTCGTTCCTATCTTTGAACGAACAGGATATTTTAAAGAATGCCGGTACAATTTCAGCAGAACTTGCCCGTGAATTGGCTGAAACAGAATATGCTAAATTTGAGACAACCCGGCGCCGGATTGAAGCGGATCAAGCGGATGAAGAGATTAAAAACGCTGTGAAAAAATTGACATCGACCCATTAATAAGGTGCAGTTTGTGATGGTATTTTAACATCCGTGAATTAAATTGTCAGGAACTATCACTCCCGCACAATCATTAGTTTTTAACTCATGCCAAATCAATGTGGACCTTTTGATTTCCAACTGTAATACTTATATACATAGTAACCATATACTAACATATATTACATATCTACATTTCCACAAAAATACAATAAACTACACCATAATCCATACACAAAACATATATTACACTAACACGATAATACAACCAAATGGCTAACCTCACACTCATCTCCACAATCTACACACTCGAACCAGTCATAGTTTGTGTCACCCGTCTTTCCCCGTCAAAACTCATCCTCCTCACAGAAGAAGGAACAGTCGAAAAAAAGCTTCGCTCTGAACAGACCATAGAAGATACCTTTGGCAGGATAATAAAAATCCAGAAAAAGAACACTTCCCTCTACGACCCCGTCCAGGTTGCTCAGGACGTGGCAAACCTCATAGAAGAAGAACACTCCCAGGGCAACCACGTCATGATAAATGTCTCAGGCGGCAGAAAACCCCAGGCTTTCGGGGCACTATTTGGCGCATACACACGAAGCGACATGGTAAAACGCATTGTTTATGTGACTGAAGAAGACAACTTCATCATCGACTTCCCCATACTCAGCTTCAACATTTCCGACACCAAAAAGATAATCCTCGAACACATCAAGTCAGGAGTGAGCTTAGTCCAGGATATCGCTAGAAGTGCCGGCATCTCAAAAGGGATGGCATACAACCACCTGCGGGAACTCAAGGCAATGGGATACATCAAAGGCGAGGACGGATATACCATCACAGATGCAGGTAAGATTGCGGTGATATGAACCAACCAATTTTTGCGTCAATTATTTATTTCACCCCCTCACAGCGTTTTTTTTGTAAAA
>JAKRWB010000028.1 GCA_022353185.1 ANME-2 cluster archaeon
CGGTGCTGTGGCCATAGGCGGTGGTATCGCTGTCAAGCAGATGGATGAGGGCGCAGGAGATACCTTCATGCTCACAAGATTGGACATGATCTCAAGGGAGATTTCTCCAGGGCGACCAGGGCAAATTCAATAAGACATTATCGTAAAAAGTATATACGACTTAAGAGTTTTCCGCAAACAAACCAGCATCAGAAAATAGGAGTATACAAAAATATTAAGTGCACCGACCGGGGGGGGGATTTGAACCCATGGTGGGACATACTTTTTATATCTCCAATGTCCTATTTGTTTGTCTTTCTCTTTTATGCTTCAAGGCACGCGAATGACGACCCATGCATCAAAGGTGCGGGGTCTCCTAAAAATCCTTGATATATAAAATGTAAGATTTCGATTTAAACGCCCTGTATTGAGCCCTTCCAGGTAGGTATTTAACATTGACAGGGCGGTTAAAGTGGCAAAATGGGCTATCCTGGTAAGCCTAATTCATGCTATCAGTGTTAAAAGGGCTGCAATAAATAAATGTGATCTAAAACGAAACATCAGGATAAAATTAAACAATTTTAAAGTGACATAATAGTTACATTTTAATACAATTATGTGATAGTAGGGGATGTTTAATACGTAAACATGCTATGAATATTCACACAGTAAAGTAAATAATAGATATATTTACAATATTATTTACTATAATGCATATTTACAGCCATCAACTTGCCAAGGTGGCGGAGCGGCTACGCAATCGCCTGCAGATAAGCACATGATTATGTGCTAGCAGTAAGCGGTTTCACTCCGGTTCGAATCCGGACCTTGGCTTTCAATCTTATTTTCTCGGTTCAACTGGACATTGAATATCTAAATTCAGTTCGTTTTACTTCAGTTCACCGCAGAGAAACAGAGGGCGCAGAGTCTGATTTATAGTCAAGAACACAATATTTGATATTAATTTCTTAACTCTTTGATTTTCAGACAATTATAATTTAATCACAGAGTACACAGAGAGCAAAGAGGGTACGAAAAGTATGGAATTGAATGAAAATTCTGAAAAAATCATTGGGGCATCGATACAGGTACACAGAACTCTTGGCCCTGGATTGCTGGAAAGTGCTTATTAAGCATGTTTGAAGTATGAATTGGAAAAGCAGGGTCTTAAAGTGTTATCACAAGTTGAGCTTCCTGTAATTTATGATGGAATGAAAATCGATTTGGGATACAGACTGGATCTTCTTGTAGAAGATTCTGTAATCGTTGAGCTAAAAGCTGTAAACAAAACAACACCTGTTCACGAAACACAGTTACAGGGATTTCCACGTAAATATATATTTCCCAAATATCTACAATAATTAACAAAAATCACATACGTCAGCCCTTCCCCTCATCATTTTTGTAACTAATTTTATGGCACTACAGTTGGAAAAATCTTATCTGTAGGATGTCGAATTTATCTACATTCTTATCAAAACCCCCCTTTAACCAATCACAATCCATGAAATCCATCCATCTTACCAAATTAATTCAATAAGATATCTTTATTAATGCCAAAATATATGTTACATATTGGTGATACCTTATGAACATCTTAAAAGTTGAAGGTGAAAAAGGAAGGTTTTTCGAAATAAATCTCGAAGATACACTTCAAAAAAAATATGAACTGGTTCGTGAACTCCGTTTAAGTTCAAAACCGAGGAAAGAAATCTGTGCCAAGTATAACTATTCCCGAAAAACCGGTAACGAATCTCTTCATGCCTGGAAAGAAAAAGGGTGGGAAGGCCTCAAAGAGAAAAACAGAGGTCCAAAAAGCAAAAGTGTACGCACACAAGACATTGAAAACCGAATAGTGGACATACGATTTAAAAATCCAGAGAATGATATGTACGACATAGCAGAAATGCTAAAGAGTGAAGGTTATAAGATTAGTGCAAGAAGTGTCGGACGTGTGCTCTCTGAGCACGGTATAACCCTAAAAAAAACGAAGAAGAAGCCCTCTCCAAAGAGCCTAAAAACAAAAACATAAGCCCCGATCTCGAAACTCTTTTAAGCAAAGGATTTCAGACCAATTATGGCGGAGTATTTCTACTTTTATCATATCTTGTAAATCTTGGCATCGATAAATTAGTGTGTTCGCTGGGTGTTGAAAAGCAAAAAGGCATCTCCATACTTCAGAGTGTCATCAGCTTAGTATTTCTTTCGATCATTGGTAAAAAACGGGTGTCCAAGGTAGATAATCTGAAAGACCACGGAATCGCCGTAGTCTCTGGATTCTCAAAATTACCCTCGAAAAGCTATTTTCACGAATTCTTAAACAAGATAACGGTTTCAGGTGCAGAGAACTTTGAAATAACCAGTGCAAAGGCATTCAACAAATTTGGTCTTTTCAAAGGAAAAATTGTCAATCTGGATGCCAACATCATCTCTTATTTTGGCGATATGAAAATTGGCAAGACTAAACACGGCACGAGAAACATCAGCATGAGAAGTATAATGGCTTTTGTTGTACAGGATCAGGAAACCGGTAACCCTGTTTTTGTGAGGGTGAAATATTCAAGAAAGGGATTGAAACCTAAAAATCTTACAGTGCCTATGTTAGAAATAACTAAAGATATATTGCCAAATCTGGAAAAGGTTGTGTTTGACAAGTGGTTTTCCGTTGGCTCACTTCTGGATCATTTGGACAAGACGATGAATCTCAAGTTTGTTACGTTGATTAAACTTCATCAAAATCGCATAGAGGAAATGAAGAGAATACCCAAAGATGAGTTCAAACCTCTTGTTGGAAGTGATAGGCAGATTGCGTTTAAAGACACTGCACTCCGCAACTATACCGGTGACACGAAACTAATTGTTGTGAATTTTATCGATGATGGTGAAGAAAAATATTGTGGTTATTTGACAAATGACTACGAGAGCACTGAAGAGCGAATTATCGAGGAGAAAAGCTGGCGATGGCGAATTGAGAATTATTTTAAAGAATGTGATTTTCTAGGTCTCGATGCACTGCCAAGTATCGAACTGAATAAGATTGCAGCTATGATGGCTATCAAGACATTTTCCTTTTGTTTGGTATCATGTTTGAAAAAAGATTTGGGAGCCGGCTATGAAAAAATGACCATAGGGTCAATATTCGAAGAAATCTTCGAATTTCCAGCACTGGTAAAGGGTAAGGGAGATAGATTGGTTGTTACATTTTACGGCAATTACAAGGAGAGACACAAAAATGCTGTAATGGAGATGATGCAGAAGATTGATGAAACTGGGAGAAATGTTCCTATACCATGGTTGGGAAATAGAAAAGTTGAGGTCAGGTTTAAATAAGGATGTAACCTAAATT
>JAKRWB010000029.1 GCA_022353185.1 ANME-2 cluster archaeon
CCGGGATTGTGCCGGAAGACCTGAATGCTGATTTTAATGGAAACGGGCGCGTGGATATTGGAGATGCAGCTAAGATTGCAGCCTATCTGGCTGGAAAAGTGAGTGAGTTATGAGTAAAAAAAATATTAAAATCAATCATACCGCTGCAAGTAACAGCATGAAAAAGGACAGGATATTGATGCTGATAATAGTATTGTGATATTTCTGCCTAAGTTCAGGCTGCTCACCCATGAGTTTTCCCATGACTGCACCCTGCTGGGGGGGTTTACCGTATTTTACAGCATTCTGGAGAGCGTATTTCTTAACGAGAATTTCAATATCTGCTTCCATATGCAGTTCAAGATGTACTGGTAGCACATAATTATTTGCTAATTTCACACATCCTTCAATACCTCTCGTATCGCAAGCAGATTCAGACGTGATTGCGGTTTAATGATCCCAGTATGTGGATTCAGGAACAAAATATTGTCCTTGATCAGGAAATGCTTTGCAGGTCTGTTCAACCCTTCATCATCGATATATTCCGTATCTACAAACCTGTTAAGGATATCAGCAATATCCCCCTTTTCAACAAGGTATTCATCATCTCCGATCATAATTCTCGGTTTGGTATAATCCAGATAGTCGAGTAAATCCTTGAGCTGGGTTACTCTTGTCTTCAGCATATCCTTTGCAATCTGTTCCCTGTTATCGGCATAGATCAGCTCCATTAAACACACCGGCTTTCCGCCGCAGTATTCCCATGCAACCGCCTTCTCATCATCAGTAAAACCATGCCCCTCGACAAGCGCGGCAGCAGTTTCATAATCGAAATCATCCACCAGCAAATATCTGCACCTCCCATCGAGCATCGCCTCACTGTAGACATTTTCAATGAAGAGAGAATCGGATGAAACCGCAAAGATGTGGCAGAGATGCAACTCCTTTGTCAGTCGTATAAAAAAGTTAAATAATTTATACATCAACAACCCATTGATCTTCAAATCTCCGACCACCTGCAATTCATCGATGATAAGCACAGGTCTTTTATTTTTAGCGATTGTTGTAAAGTACTCCTCAAGAAATTCAAATACATCTTCGTATGATTTTTCCTTGAACAGTGCATTCATAACACTCTCAGCAACCGGGATTCCACTGAATTTCAACGTCTCTGCGGATATTTCAGAGATTGTTTTTAGAATTTCCTTATATTTTTTTTCAGTCTCGATTTTGAATAGAACCCTGATAAAATCCCTGTAATCCGAAATAAATCTCCCTCTCAGGTTAATGTAGAAGACTACGTATTCCTCTGGCAGTTGATCGATCAGGTGGCTGATCATCGTGGTCTTTCCGCTGTTTATCGGTCCGTAAATAAAAGTGATCAGGGACGGCTCTACCTCCAGTATCTTCATGACCTCGTTGAGTTCTCTTTCTCTGTTGTGGAATGGAATTCTTTTCATATTCTTTTCCTCACATATAACACCAGTAATCCGGTGATTGCAACCACTGCCTCTAATCCAGTTTTATCCCCTCTGTTTTATCTACTTTAATATTGATATAAATTGTCTTAGCCTTTCCTGGCGGATAGAGAAAGTTCCGTATACAGTACCTGCCACCCCTGCTTGACCAAATCCTTCTCCATACACATGGATTCCTGATGGAACATTTATCCTTGCATCAACATTAAATGTCATATTATTCAGGGATCCCGCACAACAGCACCAGCCGCTTCATATCCTGCCCTGACCGAACCGTTCATGCTGCGCTCGGGATAATTTGCCTCAGAGAACATCCCGGCAAGGTACAGGCCATCGATGTTAGTCTTATACGGCAGTATCCTGCTGGCATACCCGGTTTCATAAACAGGCGCAGTCTGAGCATCCCGACCCAGTTCCCACCACTGCACGTCTGAGCGGTCAAAGTCCGGATACATGCTCTCAAGGCCCTCCAGGAACATCTTCATCACTTCATCCTTGCTCTGTGCATACAGTGGGTCCTCACGGTCCTGGAAGTATGAAGCAATATAGAGCAGGTGCTCCCCTCCATAATCAGATGTGGGCATGAAATTTGTATGCTCAATCAGTGCTCCAAACGGCACATCAGCCTTGATGTTCAGCCAGTAAGTGCCATCCGTCATCAAGGACTTTGACATACCCAGCAGGGCACAGCACGTACCCTGGTAATGGATGGCTGTGGGGTCAAAATCAAGTGCTTCCGGTGCGATCATGGATGCCAGGGTCATGGGAGGTACTGTGGATATTACCGTATCACACGACAAACTACCCGCATTGAGCCTTACACCTGAAATCCGCCCCCCATCCTGCAATATCTGCTCAGCACTATTACCAGTAATTATACGACCGCCCTTTTGTTGTATTGATTCAGTCAGTGCGGTTACCAGAAGCTGGAATCCATCCCTGATGTACCCCAATCTCTCCCCTTCAGCGCCCCGGTTCGAGCGTATCTTGACCCTGCCAACCAGCCAGGCCGCACTGACCACAGCGGCACTTGACCCGAACTTGCTGTTCAACAGCGGCTGGAAAAAATTGTTAAAAACACCCCTTCCTGCTGTCTTTAATATCCATTCACCAGCAGTGATATTGTCGTATGAACTGACATCCTTGACAAGTTTGGTCCGCAGCACCAGCATTCCCAGCCTGAATATATCCAGTAATGACATGGGCGGGAACTTCAGTATTTCCATTGGCGTGTTCATTGGATATGCCTTGCCGCCCCAGTAATAACCTGTAGTACCTTTGACCCACTGCACCCGGCCTGACAGCCCCAGTTCAGCAATCAATTCCTTCAATTCGGTATCGCTGGAAAAGAAATGGTGGTAATATTTCTCTATATGATAATCAGCCACATGGTAACTCTGTACCATCCCGCCCAGTTCATCGTCTTTTTCTACCACAGTTACATCATGTTCATCTGAAAGCCGGTAAGCTGCTGCAAGTCCAGCCAGTCCGCCGCCGATTATGACAATCTTACTCATAGTTCCAAATCCCCTTCATCTTATTATCTATAGAACAACACCACACCGTATTCACTTTGCGGTCTGTTCATCCACCGGTACATTACGAATTTGTAATTAATATCCTTTGTTGAGTACCAATACCATGCCATCTTGGCACTGTCAAGCCGGTGGTATTTATCGCTTACCACCTGTTCCACATAATCTGCATCCTCATCATGGACAATTATGATGGGCGCATCCAGTACCGGGTCATTTTCCAGGTCAATTCTCCACTTTACATTGTTATAGTGACGTATCTGCCACAATAACTGGGTCTCCATTTCTACATCCGTGACCTGTATCTCAGTGTAATAACCTTTATGCAGCTTTGCAGTCTCATGCAGGGTTGTAAGAAATTCCTGGTATTTCTGAGGCGGTTGGCTGGCCTGGATCAAAGGCTCGGACGGGTCTGAATGATTCTTGTAGTTCAGGTTATAACTGGTATACAGGAAAAAGGATGAACTGAATATCAGTATTACCACAAAGATAGCTTCAGCCCACCTGGGTCGTTGTTTCAGGGTAGGGATAATTTCACCCAGGTATGCGCCAGCGATTAATATTGCCGGCAGCAATGGATGCAATATCAACCAGGGTACTTTCTCACCAATATAGGCATAGGCAGCAAGGTTTACAGCCAGAAAGTAGACAAGAAAAGCCATCATGGGATTGTCCCTGTTTTTAATGAACCGTACCGTATATTCTATACTCCCCAAAAATGCGAACAGGGCTATGGGAAGCTCATACAGGAACATCAGGGGGATATAATAATATGGCGGACCTCCAATGCGTTCTATCTCATGCATCTCATACCAGTGGGAGAAAGCACTGAATGTGGCACCCTTTACGGCTTCAAAATCTTTGAAGAAGTAGGAGTAAAGCACTACGTAAATTGCAAGGAATACTACTACGA
This sequence comes from ANME-2 cluster archaeon, assembly GCA_022353185.1. GTDB lineage: Archaea > Halobacteriota > Methanosarcinia > Methanosarcinales > Methanocomedenaceae > Methanocomedens_B. The sequence continues at coordinate 3,906 of JAKRWB010000029.1, forward strand.
ACAGACCCGCATCCATTATGAAGTTAAAAAGGTTCTTCTCGATAAATGCAACCGGGTCGTGCCGCAGATGTCGGGTGCGGTAGCCCAGCCATAGCCTGTACAATACATACATTCCTACCGGAAATCCCAACAGTGCAAGTGTAACGTATGCATTCTCTTTGGCAGTAACCGAAAATGCCAGTGCGGCAGAGCCCAGTGCTACATAAATGAGCCTGTTGGGATTATTTCTTTGCTCAAGATATTTTGCCGCACATACGATGGCTGTCAGCGTGAAGAAGGTGAGGAATATGTCATTGCGGAAGAACCGGGAATAGTACAAAAAGGATGGTGAGAAGGCGAAGAATGCTGCTGTGATGAGCCAGCCCGGGCGGCCCAGGTAATGCCTGAAGGGATATACCAGCAGCACCATGCCCACTCCGGTCAGGGCAGGGACCAGCCTGGCTGCGAATTCAGTATCTCCTATTATGTTGAACACAGCCACTGTAAGGTAATACAGGAACGGACCGTGAAATACCGGGTCATAGGTATAATTGCCATTGGTGAATAATTTGTAGGTGAAAGAGCCAACAGCAGCTTCATCGTGGTGGAAAGGGCGAACATCAAGCTGGTACAGGCGGAGGACTGTGGCTGCAATTATTATTGCAAGGAAGATGATGAGGTCCGGCTTGTTAAAAAATGGTCTTTTGCGTCTTGTTTCTGCCCCTATCATGTAGTATCTGATTTTGTTGGATGGTATTTAAGCATATTCAATAAATGATTCCTGGTTCTAGACTGCTATATGTACCTACTCCATGCACCTGCCCCGGTCTGGTCCCAGTTCGATAGTAAAAGATTGAAGTTACTGATGGTACATCAGGAATAGTGGCTTCTGTCACCATTTATTTCGTATACGATGAAATTAAAATAACAATCTTTATCAGCCATTATGTTTATTCGAACATAACCATGACAATAAATAATCATGTCTTACCAATCCTGATAATATCCTTACTGTTTGTAGCAATATTCTCAGTAACAGGATGCGTTGACAGCGGAACGACTCCAGACGGTGAAGTAGACGACCATGACATTACCGCAACCCAAACCACCGGATCTGACGAAGAAGTAATACTCAAAATATTCCATGCCGGCAGCCTTAGCGTACCCA
>JAKRWB010000030.1 GCA_022353185.1 ANME-2 cluster archaeon
AATTCTCACTCAACTATACTGCATGCGTTTTTATATTATTTAAATTTTTGTAGCCCTCAAAACCCTGAATCTCAGGTTAGACTACAGTATGAAAACAAAATAAATATATCTTTCGGATATCTCCAGTGGCACTGTTCAAAAAATCAGTTGTTTTGTTGACACCGACTTTATGTAAAATCTGTGTAAATCGGTGTCAATCCGTGTCTGGAAATATAAAGTACACAGATTTCACGGATTTACACAGATTTGTAGTCGCATCTACATCTAATCTATTTGCTGTATAATTGAATTTTGGTATTGTGTCATCTCCAGTATTGAATTGTTCAAAATTTGGGCAGAATTTTTAGATCAAAACCTTTTTAGGTTCCTACGATTGCAAAGTGCACTGATAAATAAGGCACATACACCTCATAGAACCGATATTTCGCATCCAGACCAATCCCTTTGGCGGTTAATATGTCCCATTTCCCACCAAAGAACTGTTCGAGATGCACGTTTTGAATCTTGTTCTGGGTAATCCATTTCCTGTCTATCTTAAACCTGATATACGCTTTATCTATGGCGTCATCTGGTACATTGAGCCATATATTGTCAAATTCATAAACCAGCCCTTTACGAATCTGTTCAGATATTTCCGATTTTTCTTTCAACAATTCGATGGTGATGTTCGCATCGTTTTCAGTAATTCTTGATTTGAAGTCGATGACGGTTATGCTGTGTTTTGAATCAAATACCTTAATCACTCTCTTGCCTTCTTTTAACAGTATCTGCACTGATTCGGAAAACATAATGTTAAATTCAGGCTCGGGCTCAGTATGTGTTGCAATTTTTATTCTTTGCGGTATAGGTATTTCCTTTCTGGCAGGGTTTTTTTGATGGACTTTACCTTTCAAACTGCCAATCTTTAGGATAGTGGAAGTTACAATTCTGGCTTTCTCTTTCACTATTCCAGGTAATTCGTCTGACCTCTGGATGCTTGTCTTAGCCAATGATATCCCGCGTTTCACTAATCCAGGTATTTCGTCTGATCTCCGGATGCCTACCCTGGCTAGTGATATTCCATTCTCCACAGCAGAATATTTCATATCACCCAACCGCCTACGCCCAAGACTTAAACAGGCATCTATTATTAAAAATGAAATTATAAATATCAGTACCAGGATTATGATCAATAAACTACTGTCCTGATTAGCCTCAAGCCATCCAATGCCTATCTGTGTAGCATCCAGGGCATATAATAGAAGTCTCATTAATATGTAACCGAAACAGATGGTACCAATGAGATGTGCGATGTTCCTGAATTGAGGATTGGCCAGTATCTCATTTACTTTAACATTTGTCCCGGTCATTTAATCACGCTTCCTGCCTGTGATATATAATACTATTATCATGAGGATAGTAATAGATGCCTGGAATCCGGGTATTGTTTCTTTCCACGAACTGGTCCATGTGATAGGTGTAGCAATGGGAGTTATTTCAGGTGTGGGTTCTGGCTCAGTCTGGTTAGGTACTACCGAAGGCGTTGGAGTAGGGAAGGATACGGGCATTGATGATGTCCTTCCCGAGATAGCCATGGGTCCAATATTTGTTCTCAATGGAAGACTGGCTTTGAAATAATAGCTGCTTGAATCTTCACCAATCTTCTGTGTAGACATCTTTTCCCAATTTTTGGTAGAGGCATCATAGCTTGAAAAGTAAATAGTATTCAAAGTGATACCATTATCCTTCACCCATGATTTGTCAACATAAAATGAGATTGTTGGATCTAACACCTTATTTTCTGTCATCAGGCCCATGCTGCCAATCCAAACATTCAGGTTCGTAAATACTACATCCGGAGCGTCTATACTTACCAGTGAAGAGGTGTGGTTAAGTATCTCTACTTTTATAGCTTC
>JAKRWB010000392.1 GCA_022353185.1 ANME-2 cluster archaeon
CTGTATCAGTAACATACCATAACACAAACGGTGCACCTTACAGCATTGTGCTGGTGGCAGTGTATAAGGATGCTACCATGCCCCAGACCAGGTTCTGGATTGCAGAAGGAAACCATGCTCTATCAGAGATGGAAAAAATTGACAATGCAGAGGTAATATTCGAGAGTGAACACTTAAAAGCAACAACTAATGCCACACTATGGACAATGATGATTGCAGGTAATGAGGGTGAAATGGATAAGTTATATTTCAATTCTCATTTGCTGGGCGAAGATGTTGGCAGGAGAAAATCAGGTGCATATTTTGACCTTGACAGGTGGGATGTCACTGAGTTTGTTGGGACTACCAACAATACAGTCCGGTTTGAGCGTGGTGATGAATCATATATTCATCCTTTCAATGCAATTCTTTCGGTAGAGTACACGGAAGACCAGAGAGACGATTACCTTCAAATCAATCCAAAGGTAGAATCAAAAGAGACAACTGTACCTGTGGCCGTTATTGTTGTCATGGTCATTTCAATATTATTCCTGGCATACATGGTAAGGAGGAAAAAATGAAACATCTGCCCTTACTTCTGCTACTACTATTCTTTTTGCCCCATTTAGCAGCGGCAGAACTTGATATAGGCATGAACATACCTTTGAAGAATAAGGAGATCTACCAGGAAAATCGACTAGTTGCCGGTATATCATGGCATGAAAGGGGCCAGGTCATCCTCACCAATTCCGGGGATGAAAATCTGGAAAATATCATTGTATCGGTAGAAGTCCCGCTCCGGATGGATATCGAAATCCCAATACAGTCACTGAAAAACATCAATGCTGATAATAACATAGTAACTGCCAGGATTGATGAGTTAGGGCCCGGAGAATCCGTATCATTTATTTTCAGTGTAAAGCCGCCCGAATCAATCGAATTCAAGAAAAAAGCAAGTTTTGTAATATCAGCAAGTTTCGATGACGGTACCGGTCCCAGAACCAGCAGCTATACCCACGGTATTGAGATAGTCCCCCCGCCTTCATGGATAACCTATGGCACTGTGCTGGCAAGTATATCTATCATTTTACTGGCCTTTTTATTTGCCTGGAAGTTCAAGGTTTTAGAGTCATTCACAACAATAGACCTCATTACCATAGCTCTCCTGGCCGGGCTTATCGGTGTTGTTTTCAGGTGGTTCTGGCAGACCTTCA
>JAKRWB010000393.1 GCA_022353185.1 ANME-2 cluster archaeon
ATGAATGGAAGACTCTTGTTTATGAGTTAAATGACCCCCCATTAGGTGAAAACCAGATAAATATGGGTGGCAAGACCATTAACTTTACAGTTTCAGGTACCGCCCTGGGACCGACCCAGTTTGTATATTTAGACATATTTACTGACCGGCCTGTGACGTATGCAGGTGAATCATTCAATCTGTCAATTACTATACTGAACACAGGCTGGAAGGGTAATGAGCCAGTCTTTATCTCGGTAAATAACAAACAAATGTCCAGGGAAGTTGAGCTTGATTATGGTGAAAAAACGACCATAAACTATGAGATCCTTATAAATGAACCTGGTACTTATCCTGCAAATATAGTTGGCACAGAGATCACAAAAATCCTATTTATTAAGGATTCTCCAGTCAGTATAAATGAGGAAGAGGAAGAAGACAAATCTGTGATTTCGGGATTATATTCTGGAATGATCTCCTCTAAAGCCATCTTTCTGGTACCCATATTATTTGTGATTTTAGGATTCTTACTATATTATAGGCAAAGAACTCCAGTGAAAAAACCTGAATTATCAGAAGCTGCTAAATCGATTGAAGATACTAATATTTAGCAGGAATATTTGTCCTGCTTATCAATTTTATCAATTGCCCTCTACCCGATAAATGGGTTCAAGATATACTTTGAAATGTGATTCAGGAGAACCGTGTGATTTTTCATTATGGCACCCAATGCATATATTGGCTTGATATTGCGTGGGCTGCTCTGATATTTGGGCAAACAATCCTTTGTGTTTAATAATAGTATGGTCTTGATTATGACAATCTAAACACAAAACAGATATAGCTGTGTGTTGAGATGAAGATTTGTTGTGGCAATTGAGGCATTGGTCGCCCGTAGTAGGATGCACAGAATTGGATGAGGGATAATGAGCACTAAGATTTGCTGTAATGTCTGTATGGCAGGGTGTGCATTGTATTTCTGAGCCAGATATCCACAGATGACTCCTGCCTTCTCGCTGGATTGATATCTGGTGTGAAACATCCGGACCTTCTGTTAGGTTGTGTATGGTCCAGTTTTCCATTCCCATTCCCCTGATAATATCAAATTCAATGTACTGGGGTCTGATAAAATAGAATTGTGCGTTGATGTTAGCATGACAGAGAAAACAGGCTTCGTTATCGTAACGTAAGGTGGTTGATTCAGAGGCATTCAAAGCCAGATTTCTATGTGGGTCTTCTGGATCATATAATACCTTGATGCCTGAATGGCAACTATCACTCTTACATGCAGGTAAGTCTATAAGATGGGAACCGACATTTCCGTTATGGCAACCGGTACAAGATATGCCTGCCATCACATCACCGATGTTTATATTATCGCTGTGGCATTCTTCACATTCTTTACCGGCATATTCATGGGAACCGGAGAAGGTTTGGATAGTATTTGGCATCGTAGATAAAAATAATGCCAGCACCCCGATAATCAAGATAGTTGATATTCTCAAAAATCATACCCCTGCTATTTTCTATCAAATTCTTTTTTCTGGAGTTCCATAATTCCATATTTCAGGTCATTATGGAGGTTGAATGGCAGTTCCCCTTTGGTAGTATAGGCACACCAAGTATAGTAAATTAATGGAAAAATCACTATTCCCATGAACAAGATAGACATCATTACCCGCAGGTTGAAAAATGCATTAAGTATGACAGTTGACATGGGAATGAAAATGATGATCCCAAAGCAAAAGTACCATGCTTTAGCATTATTATACATTTTGAATTCAGAGGTGATAAGAAACCACCATACAAGATAAACGGCTGTCAATATGAAATGGATGCCAGCCAGGGGATTAAGGGATAAAAAGATAATTACACCAAGGCTCAAGTTTAATACGAATATGCTTTTCATGATGAAATTGCCATGGGGTGCTACTGTTTGAGATTCTTTTTGAGTACTTATATCTTCCAGCTTGAATGACAGCTGGTCTATCCTTTTTTCGATATCTGCAACATTTACGCCAACCTCTGCAATTGATGAAAGTACAGGTTCTAATTTGGTATACAGGCCTTCTTCAAAAGCTGAATCTACTATCATTTCCATATACATTGTCTTTTTGTAAGATTTAACTAAGTAGACCTGAAAAGCAATCCCCATAAGCAGAAATATCACACCAACTATGAAACCCGGAAAATCAGATTCCTGCAATCCAATAATTATTGAAACTATGGCCCAAACTATGACAAATAATGAAAAAATGCCACTTATGATCAATCCGATTTTTTCTAAAGCGGGAATGTTCCTATCCTCCTTATCTTAACTAAGGAATTATTGCTTAAAAACATTGTTAAATCAATCGAGTTTATCACTCTTGTGATTCAAT
>JAKRWB010000394.1 GCA_022353185.1 ANME-2 cluster archaeon
ATATTAACTGGCAGGATTCAGCCACCCTCTATATGCAAGTTGTAATTAACTAAATATGGAATCCTTATTAGCTATCACGATGTTGTCCCTGGATTCGATTTCTGTGATTAATTCTTCAACATCCTCTTTATCCAGGATGTTTTCTTTCCATAACGATTTCAATATATGGGGTAGCAACAGACATTGCATGCCGTGCTTTTTGCAATAATTGTACACCTTCTTCTCATTACTGAGAAATACATATCCTCTACTTTTGCACATTGCAATACTGTCTCGCTCACCTGGCCCAAAAGATTTTGGAAGACCTAACATATAAGGCAAATCATCCTGGTTAATGGCAACAACATCTATCTTTTCATTTTTAATGCAATCAAGAACTGACTCTGCAAAAAAATATCCCTTCTCGTAAGCAATGGATATTTCACAAAAGACATTGGACGATACAGACAGTTTAGTTTGAAATAGGTCAAAAAGCAGCTTGATCCTACCAACTTTTCCAAATGTAGAGAGGATATTTGTATCTACAAGTATCATTTACCTTTCTCTCTAATATCTTTGATAAGTTTTAAGCCTTCGTCAAACTCTTCATCACTCAATGATTCCACTTTGATTTTCAGCCCCTTTTCTGCTAAGACTCCTTTAAATTCTTCACTGACCATGCCTGCAATTTCGGCGGCTCTGGACAAAGTCACATTTTCTTCCTGATATAACTCAACCGCAGATGCAACTCTTAGATCCTGACGTCTGGAGAACAAATATTGCAGTGCATCTATCGTTAATTCTGATTTATTCGAATAGTAACCAGCCCCGATCAGACCTTTTATCTGATCATCAAGAATTGAATGTTTAGCATGTCTATATTCCATGGTAATTATTTCCTGACTATTCGGTATTAAATCTATGCTTTGGAGTGAACCCAAAAAAGTGGACAGGTGAATTTGGTCGGTATCTTAGAAAAGTACAAGTGACTGAAGGAAATGCAGAGATGGCAAGCAACTCCTTCACACCTTCAATCTCCGAATCATCAATTTTTGTGAAAAAAACTTGGATCATTACGATCTTGAAATATTAGGTGTGTTTAGATCAATTCCTTCATCTTCCCAGCCACATCCTCCGGACTCCCCGCCACCGCTTCCCCAACACCCCCCAGCGCCTGTATCTTCTCCTTCGCAGTCCCGCGCCGCCACTGATTATGGCTCCGGCAGGCCCATGGTCTTGCCCGGCAGCGCATTTATGTCTATTACAGCCACCGGGCCAATTCGAAGATTATTAGATAGGGACC
>JAKRWB010000395.1 GCA_022353185.1 ANME-2 cluster archaeon
AAGGTACCATCCGCATACAACTTAATACTCCCATCCCGGGTCTGGACCACCAGAACACCCAGATCCTCAGAATAACGAACCTCACCCAGCATCTTCATCATTTCCACAGCATCCACCGGCCTGACCCCCCCTGGCACTACCCTCGATACTGTACCCCCCGGCCTTGCATGGAGATATGCCCGAAACCACCCCTATCCGGAAAGCCTCAGCCTCACCCCCTGCGTCCTTTGGGACAATATCAATACCCAACTGCTGTGCCAGCAATCGCATCTTAGGAGGATGCTCCCGCCAGCGCCAGAACCCGTGCTCAATGTACCCGGCAGGAAGTCCCAGGCGCTCAGCCCAGTCCCGCAGGTATGAATCCCACCTCTGGTACAGCTCAGCGTGAAGCTCTGGCATGCGCCGGAATTCCGCACCCAGGGCAGCCGGGCACAGCCAGCAGCCCACCCGCTCAAACCCCATGTCGTACAGTGGATTGTATTCCAGGCCAGCTATTTTGTGCATCCTCTGAAAAGGTTTATAAGATCACACAATTTGATTTCATATTATTTTATATACCTTAATAACAAAATATACCACAATGGTAAAAGCTGAAAAGGTCTTAATTGAAAACAAATTATTAAATTCAATCTTTAGAAAAGAATTTCTTGAGAGAATTTCTGAATTCGAGACAAAAGTTTTTCCGATAGCTGTTGTTTTTATTAATGAATTAAAAATTGATGGTGAAAAAAAAGGAATTCCAATTATATTATCGCACCACAATCGTGAAGAAATCAAGAATAAACAATTACACATTGAATCTCAAAACAGCGATTTAATGGATTTTTTTATAAAGTTCATAGAGGAGGATTTTGATGAGTCTGACTAAAACATTAAATCCCGAGACAATATTTATAGATGATTGCAAAGTGGATAATGAGATATCTTATGATGTTTCGAAAAAATATAAAGTTACTGTAAAAATATCATTCGATGAAGATGACATTATTCCATATTTATTTTCTGAAATAACTAAATTAAAAGAGAAAGTAGAAAATTTAGAAAAAGAAAAATCACCAATCACAGAGAATGCATTAATTAAATTTTGGGATAATGAATACGATGACCAGTGGAATGAGTGTTAACCAAAGAGATATAATTCTAATTCCATTTCCTTTTACAGATTTGTCACAAACGAAAAGAAGACCTGGTATAATTATTTCAAACCATGAATATAATTCAAATAATGAAGATGTAATTTGTTGTGCTATTACCAGCAATCCAAGAAATTATGATGAGAGTGTAGAGATTGCAAATGAAGATTTAGACAGCGGTAATTTGCATTACGAAAGCAGAGTAAAGCCAACAAAAATATTTACATTAAACAAAGGAATGATAGTGAAAAAACTAGCAAAATTAAATATTAACAAGTGTAAAGAAGTTGTAAAAAATTTAAATCATTCTATTGAGATTAATGACAGTGTTGCCATCGATATAAACTAAAGCCTCTGCACCATCGAGATGTCCGGGATTTGAGCGTTAGCGGCGTCCGGGGTCCGTAACTACCCCCCTAAAATCCTGCCCACATACCTGACAGCAACACAAACCCCATCACACTTCCCGCACCCATCACACTGATCCGACACCCTCAAATGCCCATCCTCAAAATAAATAGCATTCTCCGGACAGGCCTTCTCGCATATCCTGCACCCTGTACACTTCACCGCCCTCATCAACTGCCGCGCCGCTACCTCAAAGAGCCCTTCGGTCGTCCCCCTGTCCCCCCCATTCACCTGAAAGGTACCATCCGCGTACAACTTAATACTCCCATCCCGGGTCTGGACCACCAGAACACCCAGATCCTCAGAATAACGGACCTCACCCAGCATCTTCATCATGTCCATTGCATCCGGCGGCCTGA
>JAKRWB010000396.1 GCA_022353185.1 ANME-2 cluster archaeon
AAATAAAAAAGACACTGATTTCACTGATTTACACAGATTTGTAGTCACACCCGAATCTGATATATTCACAATATAACTGAATTTTGGTATTGTGTCATTGTAAGATATTCTATATGTGAAATATCCTTCGATTATAAGGGGATTATTGGTATGCCGCTCCACAGGCAACCAATTACGTATCCCAATATGGCCCCTGTGTTCAGGAAAGGTAGTCCTGCCTGTGGTTTCCCTTTAGCCACCAGCACCATCAGTGCCACAAAGCCCACAATAGTACCCACAGCCGCACCAAGGGCCGGTGAATTTATTATACCTATTCCAGGTAGCTCGAATATAAGCATGTTTATGTAATCCGCCTGGGTAATGAACACGTTGGCCGATACTACCAGTATGGTGGGCATAACCGCATCTCCCAGGCCCATAAAGAAAGCTTCACGTTTAGCATCTTTGTCATATTTGTATTCTCTAAATGAGAAGTTCAGATGGTTCGGTATGACGAATAATATCGGTACCTTCATATCCATTACGCCTTCAGCCAAAACGAGCATATGTTTAGTCTGGTATACTGATATTGCGTCATAGACCGCCAGCAGTATCAGCAATACCAGTGTAGGCATTACGCCAAAAGATATTCCGATAATGGCCGCCACCCCAGCACCTATCAGGATGCCGATGATATCGATGACATACCATTCAGGGAACCGATAGAGCAGTATGGTAAGTGCTACTGATAGTACCAGCGAAAGTATTATACTGGCACTTTCATTCATGAATATGGCAAAGATTGCAAGGAATACATAATAGAGAGTCGCGCCTATTGAGAAGAGGATGAAACCATGTATCAGCCATTTGATATTTTTCTTGAAAGCATAGAGTATGACCAGGGTGAATCCCAGTATAAGCCCTATGTAATAAATCGAATTCCATATGCTATCAGGGTCTTCAGTGAACTGCATGCCCTCGTCTATCATGGGCTGGGCCAGCATAATTGAGATCAACTGGACTAATAGCAGGAACACTCCCATAACAACGAAAGGAAGTAGGTATGCAATTGTTGTTTCCTTTTTCTTAGTTTCTGTCAAAATAACGGCTCCTTCTGGTTGTAAGGAATAGACCGATAAACGTTATTAAAGTTATTATAATCATCAGGTAATCTGATAGGAAAAAAAGAAGAAAGGTAACCAGGGTTACCTTCTTTTTAACAGATATAATGCCATTAGTACGGTTGACGTTGCCAGTATCCCGAACCCGGGTGATGGTTTGGTCGCATCTTCAATAGGAGTTTGCGCCTCCGGCATCAAGGTCATGGCCTCAGGAGCATGCTCTGCTGCCCATGCTTTATCTATTTCCTCATGGCATGGCAGGCAGACATATTCCAAAGTGAGGGCAGGATTGGCATATTGCTTATTATCTGCAGGGTCCGTATATATGTATTACTACTTGCCAAACAGGAAAATCCGGGAGATGTGGCCAGAAAGGTTGATTAGTTTGAGACCGAATTGCGCAGGCTCGGACTGCATGAGCACTGGTAAGGAAAGACAGAGCTACAGCGATATAATACGGTTAGTTTTGAAAGATAAGTATAAACCATAAGAATACCAGAATACCTTTACTTTTCTGATTAGAGGGGATTTGATGGAAGAATTCACAGTCGAGCAGATAATCGAAATTCATGACAGGATAATAGACAAATACGGCGGCACTGGACGAATGCTCAATACAGGCACACTGGAATTACTGGTCTACAAACTCAACCGTGAAAAAGATATATTCAGACAGGCGGCCTTGTTTTTACATGCCATTGCAGCCCAGCATCCCTTTTTTGACGGAAATAAAAGAACAGCTTTTGCAGCATCAGAAAATGTACTCCAAGAGGCGGGATATTATCTGAATGCAGAGACTAATGAAATTGTCAATCTGATGCAAAAAATAGCTGAATATAAATGCTCGGTCCAGAAGATTGAAAAATGGGTAAGGGAAAAAGCTGCAGCTACATCCGGGCCAATTTCTTAAATGCTTTATCGTGCCTGTGCATTGTTTTCTCCAGGAGTTCCCGCCGCTTTGATGTTAATCCCTTTCCGACAGCGGGTTCATTTATGCTTTCCTGGTTATCCTTTCCTGTCGAATCCATATATTGTCATTGGTTGTTATTCTATTTATAATTGTAGCGTAAATGAGCCATCATCAACGGCTATATTCCGTTACTGATAATTATATTTAAATGTGCATATTTTATTCTTCATCACCTGCTTTTTTATCAGGATGACAAAACTCAGGCTAATTGGCAGGTGAACAACACTTATAATGGAATTGAGATCAAGCTAAATTATAGGCCTTCTGAAGATATCAAAAGCAAAATGAAGGGTGCAGGATTCAGGTGGTCCAGACGTCAGGGATCTGAAATCCAGGCTTCAAGGTCCTGAGAAACTGCGGGCCAGGCAGGAATATCCGGGAGATGTGGCCAGGAAGGTTGATAAGTTTGAGACTGTATAGTCCCGAAAAGATGTGATCTTACATCTCCCACAAATTCGGATTCTGGTGCCGCTGATAATGATGCTTTTGGCAGAATACACCCATACATTATTCTGAATCATTTGTACACAAATGATCAAAAAACACAATCAACTGCCATTATTCAATATTTACGAAAAAAGATTTGTTATCAAAATATATATGCGGAATATAAGCTGATGTAAGTAGTAACAAAAAAGATAAGGCATACAGGCGCAATATAAGGGAATATACATGATTTACTTTATCTCACAGGACACGGAATTATGAGACTTTTTAATTTATTCGGGTCAAGTATGATAAATGAATCATGGCAAAGAAGATCAACCACAGAGAACACAGAGCGTTATTGTTTCCTCTGTGTTCTCTGTGCACTCTGTGGTTATTAACCGTTCCAGGAAATAATAAAAAGTCTC
>JAKRWB010000397.1 GCA_022353185.1 ANME-2 cluster archaeon
ATCAATTTTTTGTGCCCCAAATTGTGACTGGTCCCAAAATATTACATCGAATGCGCTATTTTGGTCTTAATAGATACTCACAGCCAGTTGTTATGCACTCACCAATCCACGGCAATCGACCTATCCACCCGTTGGGTACGGTGGGCAAACCCATGCGAAAGAAGGCTGGTCGCAGAAAGTAAGTCTTACTGTGCTCGATTTTCCACCCACAACGACGAGCTGCGAGCTCGAATTTATGCATCGAAATCCGATTAGCGACAATTTGTTGCACATCAGCCAGCCAATCCTTACGCATAGGTTCCCACCGGTGCAATAGCTTCAAGAAAAGTGAAGGTGCGACTGCGTGCAGATAAGGCATGAACCGAACTGCACTTTTGGCATAGTGTTGATGCCCTGCATATGGACTGCGCCATGGGGGAAACGATATGTAAAGATAACCGTCAGCATCCAACTTTGGACGTAGACGCTTCAATGCGATTTGAAAGTTGGGAATATGCTCAATCACATCACGCATTATGATAAGCCCGTACGTATCACCTGGAATCTTGTCTTGAAGTATATCTAATACATGGAATTGTAATGCAATACTGGCAGCTGCGGCAACCTTGCGGCCAACGGAAATGGAATCTTCTTTTAAATCTATACCTGTCACAGGCACCTGCAGAGTATCTGCAAGCGCGATCGTAAAACCGCCAGTGCCACACCCCACATCAAGAATGGGTCGATCCAGTGGGACCTGTTGATTCCTTAAAAAAGGTAGAAGATGTCGGTCGCAGATCTCTTTCTGATATTCAATGTAACTATTGGTACCGATAATTATATTCTTGTCGAAAATGTGAATTCACTTCCATTAATTAATAAAATAATTTTAATTAATAAAATAATTATAATATGTAGGATAAAATATTTATATTTTACTTTGTAGCCAGTGAGATTGTCGGTTTAGTCCGTAATTCTCACACAGTCAAGCTTGATTCACTACATGTTTCCGTCTTTACAAATAGATTTTGCTGATTTTTGCATTATTCACTCAATTTCAGCCCTATATTTACTCATATTCTTCCTTTTCACATTTTCAGAGAACTTACGCTCTCCAAAACTTTTACATATCTCTTTAGGTTAACAACAATTGATATTAATGTTTTTTTTATAACTACAGATTAACAGGCCCGAAATCATTTTAATCATGAACCCATGTACAGTTCGATGTAACATATACAAAATACCCGTATCCGGGTTCTACATCAAAGTTGTCCTCTGGTTCGCTAAACCCTACTACGTATTTCTCATAATCCCCGTAAGGGGAATTCCTCTTTGCCGCATATTTTATCTTGCTGCCTAGAGGATCAACAAATGCAGCTACAGCATCCGACGGATCCGGTGATGTCCATCCGACCAGATTCCAGCCCTCCGCAAGGTCGATGCTCCTAATCCCGGGCTGAGTACCTCTTATTGTAAAGTCTTTCTGACTTGACTTTCAAAGAAACCTAAATTTACTCCGAATTTTTTCTAAAATCGTTGTCTGTAGGATGTGTTGCCATTTCAACAGTGTATGGCCTATCATTTATAATTAAAAAAAT
>JAKRWB010000398.1 GCA_022353185.1 ANME-2 cluster archaeon
ATCATGCCTATCGGCGGACATGGGAACACCAGACGGCTGCTTGAAATGTGCTGCCTGGATTGAACAAGTAATTTTATCAAAATGTATGTGAGAAGTATGGAAAACGGAAAAACACAAGTTGAACTTGCAAAACGTGGCGTTATTACCCCACAGATGGAAGATGTGGCATCCTGTGAAGGTATTAAGCCAGAAGTAATTCGCACCCGGGTGGCTGAAGGGAGTCTGGTCATCATGACCAGGGGCGAAGTTTCGGTTGCAATAGGCAAAGGTGCCACTACCAAGGTCAATGTGAACATTGGCACTTCCAGTGCAAAGATTGACCCTGAAGAAGAACTTGAAAAGGCCAGGGTGGCAGAAAAATACAAAGCTGATACACTGACCGACCTGTCAATGGGCGGTGATATCCCCTCTATCAGGCGGTCTATCTACCAGCACACAACCCTGCCAATTACCACTGTCCCCATTTACCAGTCAGTTGCCCAGCAGGGTATCTATTCCATGACTGAAGACCACCTGCTGAATAATATCGAGCAGCAGGTCGATGAAGGTGTCAGTTCTGTAGTACTGCACTGTATTGAGCGTGAATGCATCGAGAAATTGAAAGGTAACCCCCGTATCATGGGCATGGTATCAAAGGGAGGCTCCTTTACCAGTATCTACATGCTTACTAATGAATGTGGTAACCCGTTTATAGATAATTTCGACTATATCATGGAGACATTGAAGAAGAATGATGTGGTGCTGTCCCTTGGCAATACCATGCGCAGCGGCTGCATCCACGACCCTCCGGATTCCCCACAGCGACAGGAAATGCACACGAACATGAAACTGGCAAAACAGGCAAACGATGCAGGTGTCCAGGTTATCGTTGAAGGTATGGGTGGGCATGTGCAGGCATCAGAAGTGGCCGGGTATGTGAGACAACACAAAGATGCAGGGGATTTTCCCCTGTTCGTGGCAGGACCACTACCTACCGACGTGGCAGTGGGGTATGACCATATTGCCGGTGCTGTGGGCGCATCCATGGCGGCGGGGGCAGGTGCAGATTATTTGTGTTACATCACACCGTCAGAACACCTGAGGCTGCCCAATGTGGACGATGTGAAGGAAGGTTTGGTGGCGTTTCGTATTGCTGCGCATATTGGCGATTCTATTAAGTTCGGGGCCAGACATCAGGATATGGAACTGGCAAGATACAGGGCAATAATGGATTGGGACGGGCAGATGCAGCATGCTATCGAGCCTGAAAAGGCATCAAGAATGTGTCCAAAACGAGGGCCCTGTACTATGTGCGGAGATTTTTGTGCACTTGAAATCATGCATGATTTTTTAAATGGTGACAATGGTACTAATGGTACCAGTAATACAAACGATATCAATGGTAACAATAGTAACAAAATGAGTGTTCATGCCAGACAAACTTGAATTATTCGGGATAAAGACGCCACTTATCAGGCCGGGTGATGACATGGGCAGCGTGCTCATACGCTCGATCAGGGACAGTGGCTTGACCATCATGGATAATGACATCGTGGTGCTGGCTGAATCGGCTGTGGCTACTGCAGAAGGCAGGG
>JAKRWB010000399.1 GCA_022353185.1 ANME-2 cluster archaeon
TAAATCACTATGCTGCGCCCGATCAAGTTTAGACAGTAAAGCTGAAATATTCGAAAATCAGGCTTTTCCGACAATCTCATATTTATAGGTTGCTAACCGTCATCAATTTTTATTAAAATCGCAATAATAATTATGATTACTTATTAGTCCATTGATTATTTGTACTAATCCGCATGTATAATTTTCAACTTCTGAGTTAATAGACTGACTAATTCTTGATGGTAATCATCCAAATTATTGAAGAAATTTGTACTAGCATTTACAAATTGGTTAAATTCCTCATGATATATGTTATTGACTAGAATTAAGCTGCTCATACTCCGCCTCTTAGATGCTGACTCGTTTAAACGGTTGACCTTTATTCATATATTAGTATGATGCTAAACTAATCTATAAAAGTTATAAAAAATATATGTGATTTAGTATAAATTTTATTATAGTATGCATCCTGAATTAGAAAAATAGTTATTAAATCACTTCATAAAATTAGACTCATCGCTGAAATTCGGTATTTATTTCTCATACCTCCCCAGTTAAAAATTCAGTTTAGTGGGGCAAATATTTACCGAGCCAGGATGATTTCGAGCCAGGATGATTTTTTGATTATCTTTGAAATAGATGGACCATCATTATCCACAGCGATATAGAGAATAATTGCTCTCATGACCAACCTGGCCGAAAATTCATTTGATTCCAGAATATCCAGTCCCTTTTCAGTCTGTTTAATGGTCGGCCTGAATACCCAGGCATTACCATTGCCTTTCACATCAGAAATGCTAGCAGACTCTCCTTCATTCCCTCTCTCGATATAATATGATTTCAATACTTTATCATTTTCAGTGATATCGATAACAATGACTTTTACTTTTTGCTCCCACATATTAAAATTAATACATTTCATCATTTCAGTATCATTTGACACTTCCTCCACCCGGTTATCTATGTCTGCAAGTTTCTTTGTATAATCCTTATCACTGGCGATTAATTTACTTACATCAAATCCCCATGCTGAAGCGGGAACTACTGTTACACTAAGTAGTATTAAAATAACTACAAACTTTGCCACTACCTTTCTATATATCATCGATAAAACCATATTTTTTATATATATAGGTTCAATATATAAACTTACCTATGAAATGATAATAATAAAAGGTTATATAGTAATAGTTTTATTTTAGTTGAATTATGCTAACAAGTATTACTTCAAGTACAGTACTGAGTTCCAGTGCAGTTTCAGCCAGTGCTATCTCCATGACCACCGATATTGGTTTACCCCAGTACGGGGTGCTGGCAGTCATTGCACTTATCATTATGCTCTCTGCCAAAGAGATACTTTCTGCATCCCACATTTACAACAGAGCCATCAATTGCTCTATGAACATGAGCATACTGCCCCTGCTTGTCTGTTTTTCTGCTATTGTTTTAAGTAATGTGTTTGCAATACTTTAGCGTGTATCATTCAAGTGCCATATAGGGACTTCGTAACTTCGATATATGGAGGCTGTCCAACAATCAGTGATAGTAAGAAATCTATTGTTTCTTTTTCGATTTAAAGCCCTAATTCATCTTCCTTTTCATCAGATTTTAAATTACTGGACAGCCTCTATGATATTGAAAACTCCAAACTGAAAGTGTCAGCAAGCCGTTTCTTCCTTAACGCACAATAGTCTCCACCCCGTCCCACCGCTCAACCTCACTTTCACTTCGCCACCACCCTGATATTCAAATACTCGCTTTAATTTATATCAGCATGCTAATCCTCCACTTTCCTACAATAGCCCCAGACCCGGCCCCAGATGAGGTATCACCCCGAACAGGAACACATTCACCAGTCCGTGCGTCAGGGCTATCAGCGGCAGGCTCCGGGTCACCTGGAACAAATAACCAATGGCAAGCCCTGCCAGGCTGGTGAACAGCATCTCATAGGCAGTGCCATAGCCCGAGTGCATGATACCGAACATCACACTGGTCACCATCAGGCCAATGAACATACCAAATGTCTCCTCCAGCCTGGTCTGAACAATAGACCTGAATATCAATTCCTCCACAAGTCCTATGAAAAGTATCATCACAATAGAAAGCTTCAGCACATTCCAGAGTGACAGGTCAGGTATCAGGTAGCCCGGCCGGATGACATAATATTCTCCCTCTGCAATAGCAAGACCGAGAAGAATGGAAAATGGTATGATTAACTTCAGGTTCCCTTTTATCAGTCCCAGCTGAGCGGCCGTGAACTTCTGGTGCACTGCTACCAGATACACTGGGATGAGGAGAGGTGCATAAATAAAAACATACGAATAAAGCGTCATTTCATAGAAAACAGGCATGGAGATATTGACCAGCCTTAGCAGCGGAAGCAACATCAATGCCTGCAACGGCCTGTAAACATCGCTCTCACTCAATTGTATTATGGCCACCCCGAGTCCTATGAGCACCAGCACATGCACCCACACCGCATACTCCATTTCGCCCGAGAACAACAACACCTCTGCCAGCATTATCAGGCACAATGTCAGCATGACCAGGGGCCTGTGATATCTCTCCGGTATCCTGCTGCTCACGGCATCATCCTTTTCGTTCATTATTCCAGGTAATACGCTCAATCTCTGTATGCCTGCCTTGGCTAGTGAGATCCCACCCTCTGCAACAGAATACTTCTTATCACCCAATCGTCGGCGTCCAAAGCTAACACCAGCATCAATTATCAAAAGCGAAAGGATAAGTATCAGGATCATGACAAAAAAAACACTGTCCTGATTAGCTTCAAGCCATCCCATTCCTATACCTGTAGCATCAAGTATGTACAGCAGGAGTCTTGACAAGACATAACCAAAAAGAATGGTGCTTATGAGATGTAAAACGTTCCTGACTAAGGGATTGGCCAGTATCTCATTTACTTTTGTATTGGTCCTGGTCATCTAATCACGCTTCCTGCCTATGGTATACAGTGCGATCAGTGTAATTAATGCGGTCAAAGCCTGGAATCCTGGTACTTTTTCGTTCCAAACCCCGGTCCATGTGACAGGTGTGTAGATGGGAGTTATTTCAGGTGTGGCTGTTGGCATAACAGTCTGGGTAGGTGTTATCGATGGTTTAGGGATGGGGAGGGGCATTGATGAGGTTCTTCCAGAAACGGCCATGGGTCCAAGACTTCCTCTTAAGGGAAGACTGGATTTGAAATAATGTATCATAGGCCCCACTTCAGCTTCCATTTACCTCTCCCATAACATCTATCCACAAATGCAGGTCCCGATAAGGTGCCGAATAATTTCCATCCTTATAAATCAGGAATTGCAACTTCATATCCTGCCCCACGTTTGGCGGCGTAAAGGTTACAAACTCCTCCCACGTCTGGTTGTGAGCCAGCACTATCTGTTGCCCGGGATATATTGATTCATTGTCCAACGCTATATCCAGCGTGTACTCCACAGAAGCGTATTCGTGGTTCACCACCCCCAAAATCACGGTACCACTCTCACTAAGGTTGAACAGGGTAGGATAATCATCAGCCATCCCCTCCGGTCCCAATATATAGAACTCAGTAAACTTTTCACCCTGCTTTGGCGTCACAACCACATACACCAGCATTGCAACCGATGCCAGTATGGATAGCACCAGAATCACCGTCAGTATCCTGTCCAGGCGAGACTGCTCATGTGCGAAAACCTCCTGTCGCAGGGAGTGCAGTGCCGCCCCGAAAGGGACTGAGAACGCCTCACCCTCGGGCAGTTCGCCACGCCTGTACACAGCTATAACGCACATCCCCAACGTAAAAATGGATAAGGTGACCAATATAGGTGCCAGCCTGATACCCCACGGCGTGTAGTTCAGGCCCAGCCCCAACAGCGGCACAACTGCAATGCTCAAGCCGAAACTCAGGGCAGTACGCTCTATCCCGTCAAGGTC
>JAKRWB010000400.1 GCA_022353185.1 ANME-2 cluster archaeon
GACATTTGTTCCTCAATTGAGTACATAGCACTTCGGTTAGTATATCATCTGCATAATCTGAGGATATCAATTTAGGCACATCTGAAAATACCATCTGGCCATATCTTCTAAGGTCCAACAATGCAGTATGTATTTTTATAGCACTATCAGCTCTTATCACTGCAAAAGATTCCATTTTTTACTCCGTACATCTTAAGTGTAAAGGAGAAACACTATAAATCTATTTTCATATTATTTAATTATCCAGTCACACTTTGCCAACCTTTTCATATATGTATGAAATAAGGTCCCTGAAGTTATCCATTCCTTCAATTTCCGTTTTTTTCAAAAGCACGGTACTGTCTACACATTCCGACTTACATTCCCCGTTTACAATGAACATTGATTGAGCTTTTGTAACTTCCGAGATACTGCTCATCAGTTTTGCCCTTTTTATCATTGCACTCGTATAATCGCTAAATCCAGTAAGAATAATGGGTATGTTTTTATTTTTATTGCTGTTTCTGTGCTCGAATGAGACAGCATTGAACGGGGCCTGGGACACAGGCATCACATCAACACCCAGACTTGATAACATGGATTTTATGCTTATACTCGGTTCTGTCTCCACCGGATTTGGCCGTGTTTTCAGTCCTTTGTTGTCAACATTTAGAAAATCAATGGCAAGTGCAATGGCCTGATTGAACATATCTTCAAGTTGTATCACCATATCAACTGACATGTCCATATCGTCATCTTCATATTTACTTATGGACCGTCTGGACACGCCAAGTTCTGAAGCCAGTCCGCCGATAGAAAGATTTGAGTGCAAACGCATCTCCTGCAAAACGTGGCCATCCACGTTCACATATAACCCACCAGGCGCAGCATATACTATGGGAGGTACTTTTTCCACAAAATAATCATAAAGAGTGTCGATATTGATGGAAGGAATGCCGTATCTATAATATACCACCCCTGATTCCAGGGGATGGTCCCTGGTCTTCTCGCCTATGACTAAAGGAGAACCATCAAGGTATTCCGACAGTTGCAGCATCTCCTGTGCAGTGTCTTGTTTCAGACCGTCTACATTTGAGAGTACTTTTATAAGCAGCAGTACTTCGTCATTTCCAGCCGCAATATCAAAACTCCGTGGCCTGATATTACATCGCTGAGAGATGGTATGGCCGCTCTTTTCCAGGATGACAATGGTCTGGCTTATCAATTTTTCTTTAGTCATGATTTCGAGCGTATTTGACAGTTAATAATAGGACATTTATATCATTACTTATTCGTATATAAAAGGATTTACTATATGACCGTAACCAGAGTTCATCTTTTAATCACAGGAAGGGTACAGGGTGTTTATTTCAGGCACCATACGATGGAGAAAGCAGTTGAACTGGAATTGAAGGGTTGGGTCAGGAACCGTATGGATGGTAAAGTGGAAGCTGTATTCGAAGGTGATCCTGCAAAGGTGATTGAGATGATTCATTGGTGCCAAACAGGCCCGACACATGCTAATGTTACGGATGTGCAGGAGGCTTGGGAAGAGCCTGTAGAAGAAAATGGACCATTCAGAATCAAATATGATTAACCTCTCGATTTCGGTTTTGCAGAACCCTTTTATATCTCCTTTAATAATATCATAATGAGGCCAGTTACTATATGGATAAACTCATTATCTGCATTGACAGGGATGATGATATCGGGTTAAAAACCGGAGAAAAGAGCCCGGTAATCGGCAGGGTGAAAAACCTTGAGACGGCAGCTAAGCTTGGCATTGCCGACCCCGAAGATTCAGATACCAACACTATATTTGCCGGAGTCAAATTGTATGACCAGCTAAAAGAAGACGAACTTGACGTTGAAATTATTTCAATCGCTGGCGACCGTGATGTAGGTCTGATTTCGGACATGAAAATAGCTGACCAGATGGATGAGATATTAAAGAACTACAAAGCAGGAAGTATCATCCTGGTTTCAGACGGAGCTGAGGATGAATCCATACTTCCAATATTACAATCACGGATCAAGGTTGACGGCGTACACAGGGTCATTGTCAAGCAGAGTGACAATCTGGAAAGTACTTATTACCTCTTAAAAACAGCTTTTAATGACCCAAAGATATCACATACTTTCTTTGTACCTATAGGACTGGCAGCCCTCATATATTCCATCTTCTTGTTTGCCGGTGACCCGAAATACGCTTGGGCAGCCATTCTTGGCGCTGTTGGTGTATATATGCTTTACCGCGGTTTTGGATTTGATGATGCCTTTGAAGAGTTCAAATCACAGTTGAAACATTCACTGGTATCAGGGAAGTTCTCTTTCATTACTTACTCGGTGGCATTAATACTCACTCTGGCAGGTACAATAATTGCCGCCATCAAGTTCTGGGAATTCTATACTCGTACAGATATTTTTGTAGGAATTCTAATCCTGTTCATGGTATTTATTAACCAGATAGTCTGGTGGTATGTTGTCGCAGGGTGGATAGCCTCCATAGGCCGAATGGTGGACATTCGTATAGAGGGTAAGAATTATAAACGTAACTTGCCCTACCTGTTCTTCATGTTGTCATTGGGTCTGCTGATGTGGGGCGCCAGCACATTCATTCTTTCAATGAGCTCATCCATTGATGAATATTTCGTCTCGTCCGACACCGGACGCAACCTCCTTGTGCTTTCGGTAGTGGGAGCCGTAATAGTCTCGCTAATAGGTATATGGATTTCAACGAGGACATCTGATGCCACTCCAGAAACAGCATGAGATCGATGCCGTTTTAATAGGCGGAGTGGGTTTTCGTCCTGAAGAATATGGGTTCAAGGATATTGAAGTAACCACGCCATACGGTACAGTGAGGGCAAAACGGGGTACTATTTCCCATGACGACAGGGAACTGGAACTGGCACTAATAGGGAGGCATGCAAATAGTGATAGTGGCAGAGGTGAACATTTACCGCCACACTGTCTCAATTACCGGGCAAACGTGTGGGCCGCCAAAGCGCTTGGTTCAGTGCGTGTGATTGCTACAAATTCGGTTGGCACTTTGGGCGACCATCCACCCGGGAGTTTTCTGGTGGCGAATGATTTTATAGACTTAACAAAGTCAAGGGTGAATACTTTTTTTGATACCGCTACAGTACACGTGGATATGACTGAACCTTACTGTCCGGAGGTAAGTAAATGTCTCACACATGCACTGGAGAATAGGGGTCTTGTCCCGCAAACTGGCATTTATGTATGCACCGAAGGACCACGATTTGAGACTGCAGCCGAGATACGGATGTTGCAGACCTTTGGAGATGTTGTGGGGATGACCGGATTGCCTGAAGTGGTGCTGGCAAGGGAATTGGGGCTGTGCTATGCGTCACTGTGCATCATAACCAACAGGGCATGCGGTCTTGCTGGCAAAAAACTAACCATAGATGAAGTCCTTAAAATGCTGGATGAAAAACAGGAAACTCTTCGCACCATTATCCTGGATGCTGTTTCGTCATTGCCGGAACATAGAGATTGTGACTGCCAGTATGCGACACATGATGCGACCATCAATTAGTCCGGTGAGGCACATTCATGCATCCTGATGGCTTCTTCTAAGGTTAGTTCGTCCTTTGCTACCTTGCGTGCTAAGTCCCGTGGTATGCTGGCCTTGCCGTGGGAAAGTTCCCGGCTCAATTCCTGTATGCGTTTTATCTCACCGATAGAGGGTTCAAGGTCCTGTATGCCCGGTGGAATACCTTTGAGCCGGGCGATATTTATGGCCGCTATGATATCAGATATCTCAGAGCCGTGTATGCCCCGGCCCATTGCAGGTGTTGTTCCTGTCTCATCAACCAGTTCCACCCGCACTCCCAGGTCAAGGAGGGAATTGGACAACTGGGCACTGACCAGTCGCGCCCCGTGCCCTATCCTGACGATACTGTTTTCGGGCGGGTAATTTTCAAGTATCTGCCTGACCACACCCAGGACCTCGCTGGACGGGATGTGATATATTGCTATCACCATGTCATCTTCCAGCACAGCTACACCCAGGGTTTTGCCAGGGTCTATGCCGATGATGATCTGGCCTTTCCCGTTCTTGCTATTGAGTATCTGTAATGCTGCATTGACGGTTGATTCGGCGTCCTCGCTAAAGGTGATGATTTTTTCAGGGTTAAAATTAATCTTGCCAGATTCGCTGGCTGATGTGATGACTGAGCCTACGTCTGGGGGAATGGGGTCAGAAAAAGAGAGCACCAGAGTGTCTATACATCTGAATTTTGTTACTTCCAGTATGGACTGGAAAATAGTAAAATCATCTGTGATCAGTGCAATTCGTTTAGACCTGGTATACCCTCCCAAAAGTAAACGAAAGGATATTGGTTTTAGGACATATAAGTATAGTGTGATATTGTGCGTGCCCGTCATCGGGCACACATTGGATGCTCAGATCGCCATGACCTCCAGGGGTAAGGTAGGGGTGACAGGTATTGCTGTTCTGATTCCATAAAGGCTCTGTCTGGCATCTTTGAAATAGAATCTTTCTTCCAGGAATCCTTCATCTTTGAGCCGGGACAGTGCATAACGTACTGTCCTGGGTGGAAGATAACTTTCCCGGACAATTTCTTTTTGGGTCAGTAGGCCGCTGTATTCCAGCACCTTTAAGACCAGTTTGGCAGAAGGTGGGAGGTCCTCAATCTGTTTTGAAGAAAATTGTTCATATGGCTGTGCATTTAACTCTGGGTTATTGACGACAAAAACGATCCCTCATTTACATTTCACCATTTGGTGTTAACGGGGTTGACTGATATAAGTGTTGTGTCATGGGGAGGGGGAATTCCCCCTCTTGACAATTAGTTCTTATTTTTGTTTCGATAAACAAGAACCGATATTACAGCCAGAATACCCAACAGTATCCCGAATCCAGGTGTCCCCTTGGTCGTAGTAGCATACCTGGCGAAAAAGGTGAAAATCACTAGATTATGGAATAGTGCCAGGGATTCCAATGAACCATTTTGTTATGATGTCAAATCTGGCGGAATGTTCCATTTGTCTATCAGACAAGTCATTGAGATATTGAACGATTGCTGAACGGAACATCCTTTCAGGGGTGTTTTGTACAGGTCTGCCATTATTGAGCGAATAGAGG
>JAKRWB010000401.1 GCA_022353185.1 ANME-2 cluster archaeon
GGACTCATAGTGCTAAGTAATATTATCTCATCATCAGGCAACTGGGCATAATACATCTGTAGGGTACTGCTTTGGTACAGGTCGTCAACCTGACTACTCGATAATTGTATAACAGTGGTGATTTCGTATGATAATTGTTCATGCCATGGCTGGAATGCAGTGTAATTAATATAATCCACATCAACGAACAGGGCTGATGTGACATTTGGTGTTGACATTTGCAGACCATCGGTTATGGAATTGAATTTATGGAAAACCTGTTTCCCACCGACATTGAAATAATCTTCAGTTACAGTACTAATAGATTGGATGTCTCCATTATCTGAGCTGTCATCTCCAATGAAATAAATCACTGAAGAGAGCACCATGGATATTATCATAAAAGCAGCTATGACTTGGATACCAATTTTTGGATTCATTTAGGACCTATCCTTTTGTTAACGTTCTTTAATTCAAAAGCATATCTTATAACTGTTTTGATGTCACAAAGTATAAATATGCTGTACTCATCTATACACCAATGTACAAAAACATACATTATATTGGTGATGTAATATGCAGGAATTTATCCAGAAAATAACATCAGGACACGACCTGTCATCAGACGAAGCCGAATCTGCCATTGGCAGTATCTTTGCAGATGCTACTGATGCCCAGATAGGTGCATTCCTGATAGCACTCAAGATGAAAGGAGAATCGTCCCAGGAGATAGCCGGACTGGCCAGGGGCATGAAAAAGGCAGCCAATACCATAAACCCAAAGGTTAGCGGCACGCTGGTGGATACGTGTGGTACTGGCGGGGATTCGTCCCATACCATCAATGTGAGCACAGCCTCAGCTATCGTAACCTCTGCTGCCGGAGTGCCTGTGGCCAAGCACGGAAACTATTCCATTACTTCTAAGTCAGGAAGTGCGGACGTATTAAAAGAGCTGGGTGTCAGCATCGACCTGCCTCCTGAAAAAGTTGAACAGTCCATTGAACAGGTAGGGATAGGGTTCATGCTCGCCCCCGTGTTCCACCCATCCATGAAACGAGTAGGAGGACCCAGAAAAGAATTGGGTGTGCGTACTGTGTTCAATATCCTGGGACCGCTGACAAACCCGGCAAATGCCAAAGCCCAGGTGATAGGGGTATTTGATGAGTCCCTTTGTATTACCATGGCAAATGTACTCAACCTGCTGGGAACAAAACGTGCATTTGTGGTACACGGCAGCGGCCTTGATGAGATATCCAACCTTGGACAGACAACAGTGGCTGAACTGAATGGTGGGAATGTGGAGTCCTATTCGCTAACTCCCGAAGAACTGGGAATCAACAGGGCAGCAATGCCTGATATCAGGGGCGGGACACCACAGGAGAATGCAGCTGATATTGTGAAAATATTGAAAGGAGAAAAAGGGGCTAAACGTGATATTGTTGTCATGAACTCTGCCGCTGCGCTGGTAGTGGGTGAGAAAGCATCTGACCTGAAAGACGGTGTAGAACTGGCACAGCAGACCATAGACAATGGTACTGCACTTGAAAAGCTCAAGAATTTCGTAAAAACTGCCGGTGTGCCGGACCAGTTGAATAAATATCTGTGAAAAATTATGCGAAAATCAGCAGGCAGCCAGATGTTAAAAACCAGTATCCCGAGGGTTAAGATATGTGGTATGAAGGACCGGATTTCAGTCCAGATGGCAGTACGCTACGGTGCAGATGCCGTGGGATTCATTACCGAAGTTCCGGTAGATACTCCCCGCAACATTGACCGGGAAACTGCCAGGGACCTTGTTGCCAGTACACCCCCATTTGTCACATCAGTAATGGTATGTATGCCTGATAACCTCGAACAAGCAATGGAATTAATAGAATATGTACGACCCGATGCGGTTCAAATCCACAATTCCATGGCTGTTGAGGAATTGAATAAAATCAAAGAAGCCAGTCGCGTGAAACTTATCAAAACCGTACATATTGACCAGGATACTGACATTGGAAATACACTTGCATACATATCAGAACTGGAATACACTGTCGATGCCATACTTCTGGATACGAAAGTTGATGGCAAAACAGGGGGCACGGGCGCTGTTCATGACTGGACCATAAGCCAGGCCATAACTGCAGGCTCACCTCTGCCTGTTATATTGGCAGGCGGCCTGAAACCAGACAATGTGGCCGAAGCTGTCAGGAAAGTCGGACCTTATGCCGTGGATACGGCATCTGGTGTTGAGACCGATGGCAATAAAGACGAATACAAGGTACAGACATTCATCAAACATGTACGTGGAGCATTATTATGAATGATATTCAGCTTGATCTGACCCAAACCGAGTTCTGCGACCTGGCAGCAGGGAGCAGACCCGCCATAATCCAGATGAGCGCTAAGACTGGCGCACGATGTACTCCTTTTGAACTTTATCATGCTTTAAGGGAGAACAACAGCGAAACTTGCAAGTATTCCTATTTGCTGGAGTCGGTGGAGAAGGAACAGCGTCATGCACGTTTTTCATTTGTGGGAGCTGATCCGGATGCTGTGGTTACGGTAAAAGACAGGATGGTAACACTGGAATACCCGGACCTCACACCTCTGATAAAGCATATTTCAAATAACCTGAACAGTGTTTGTGAGGTCAGGGAAGACGGGATACAAAAAAATCGTTTGACTGGAGAAATTAAACAGGGTTTTGATACCCTTGATGCTGTAAGGGCAGCTTTCCCTGCCAACGGTACCGTGCTTTTGAACAATACCACTTTTGACAGGCAAACTTTCCTCGGAGGTGCCATCGGATTCAATTCCTATGACCTGATACATGACTGCTGGATGGATAAAGCATCGGCCCATACATCAGAATTCCCTGATGCCCAGTTCGCACTGGTGAGCAGGACAGTGGTGTTCGATCACCTGACCGATACCATCCATGTGGTTATGACGCCGTTTATTGGTGAGGAAGAAGATGCTGCATCTGTTTATGCACAGGCAAAGGACGATGCCATAAAACTGTTACATATCATTGAAGAAGCAAAACATGTTGTATTTACCCCTGTCTCGCAAACCTCCCTGATTGGAGATATGGTTTGTAATATAGACCAGCAGCAATACGAAGATGCTGTAAAGCGTGCACGACAGCATATCATTGATGGGGATATATTCCAGGTTGTACCATCACGCCGATATGAGTTGGACATCAAGCAGACACCCATGGAAGTCTATTATAAATTGAGGGAAGTGAACCCCAGTCCATACATGTATCTGTTCGAGTTCGATGATACAGGAATTATAGGCGCCAGTCCGGAAACGTTGCTGACCGTCCATAGTAGGAAAGTAATAACAAATCCCATTGCAGGTACCTGTCCCCGCGGAGCCACACCCGAGGAGGATGAGCAGCTTGCACTTGAGATGCTGAGTGATGAGAAAGAGCGTGCTGAACACGTAATGCTGGTAGACCTTGGACGGAATGACGTAAGAATGGTGAGTAAACCCGGCACGGTAAATGTGGAAGACTTTATGAGTGTAATTAAATATTCACATTTGCAGCACATAGAAAGTACAGTAACCGGACAAATGCGGGATGAATGTGACCAGTTCGATGCAACCCGTGCTATTTTCCCTGCCGGTACCCTGTCCGGGGCGCCCAAGATCAGGGCTATGGAGATAATCGATGAACTGGAAACCTCTGCCAGAGGCCCCTACGGCGGCGGTGTGGGTTATTATTCCCTGAACGGAGATGCGGACTTTGCCATCGTTATCCGTACTGTCGTAATGAAGGGCGGGAAAGCATATATCCAGGCGGGTGCCGGTATTGTGGCTGATTCTGACCCTACTTATGAGTTTAACGAGACCGAGCGGAAAATGGCTGCTATGATAAAGGCACTGGGAAGTGGCATATGAAGGTACTTTTCGTGAACAATAAGGATTCCTTTGTGTGGAATCTGGTGGACTATGTATCGGTTTTTGAACCTGATACCCTGGTGGTGCCGAATACCATAAGCCTGGCCGAGGTCAGCCGGATCGACCCGGATGCCATAGTGATATCACCGGGCCCGGGCAATCCCCACAATTCTACTGATGTCGGTAACTGCATTGAGATTATCAGGACATTCGGGCCCCATACACCTGTACTGGGTGTATGCCTGGGTCACCAGGCCATTGCAGTTGCCTATGGTGCCAGGGTGATACATTCGCCGAGCGGTCCGGTGCACGGTAAAACTTCTGAGATAACCCACTGCCAGAGCGGTTTATATGCGGGCTTGCCCCCTACAATCGTGGGGGGACGGTATCATTCCCTGGTGGTGGATGAGAAGAGCCTGCCGGATGTGCTGGAGGTTACTGCCAGGACCGGGGATGGTATTATCATGGGGCTGCGGCACAGGGAGTATCCTGTGGAAGGAATGCAGTTCCATCCCGAGTCTGTATTGACAGAGGTAGGGATGAAGATTATTGAGAACTTTTTGGGAATGGCCCGCGGGAATAGTTAATGTCTTTACTGGTTGAATGCTGATATGACAATATTTGAAGGAACCAGACCGCTCAATAGAAAACCTAATCGGCTGATCTCACAAAAGAGTCCATACCTGCTCCAGCATGCATATAATCCAGTGGATTGGTACTCATGGGAGCCGGAAGCTTTTGACAAAGCAAAACGTGAAGATAAGCTCATCTTTCTGTCAATAGGCTATTCGACATGCCACTGGTGCCATGTGATGGAGCAGGAATCGTTTGAAGATGAAGAGGTGGCAAAGTTAATGAATGAGGTCTTTGTCTCCATAAAAGTCGATAGGGAGGAGAGACCTGATATAGACAGTTTTTATATGGCAGTGTGTACTGCAATGACCGGAAGTGGTGGCTGGCCACTTAATATAATTATATCACCAGATAAAAAACCAATTTTTGCAGTAACTTACATTCCTAAAAAAAGTATTTACCAAAGAGTAGGAATGATGGAGTTGATTCCCCAGATTAAGGACCTGTGGGAGAAGCAAAGAAATGACTTTGACAGTCTGGGTGATAAGATTATTTCATCACTCAGGGAAGTATCTATGAAGGGAGATGAGCTAAATGAAGGGACCTTACATGACACTTATGAGCAGCTATTTGGATTATTTGATGAAAAAAACGGGGGTTTTGGTAATGCACCCAAGTTCCCATCACCGCATAATTTGAACTTCCTGCTTCGGTACTGGAAGCGGACCGGGGATAATATGGCGCTTCACATGGTTGTAAATACTCTTATCGCTATGGGCAGGGGAGGTATCTATGACCATATTGGCTTTGGCTTTCACCGCTATTCTACTGATTCAAGATGGCTTGTACCGCATTTTGAAAAAATGCTCTACGACCAGGCATTGCTGGCAATAGCTTACATAGAGGGGTATCAGGCTACCGGCAGGCAGGAATTTGAAAACACAGTGAAAGAGGTTTTCGCCTATGTTCTACGGGATATGACTGACCTAAATGGAGGTTTTTATTCTGCTCAAGATGCAGATAGCGAAGGTGTGGAGGGGAAATTCTATGTGTGGACCCTTGAGGAGGTCCAGGGTGTACTTGGAGAAAATGCAGACCTGGCGATAAAGATTTTCAATATTGCCAATGATGGCAATTTCAGGGATGAAGTATCTGGAAAAAGTATAGGGGAGAATATACCTTACCTGATAAAATCCATTCCTGAACTGGCTTTGGAGCTTGGGATGCAGGAAGATGAGTTCAAACAACACCTTGAATCTGCCCGTCATAAACTGTTCACTGCCCGTGAAAAACGTATCCCTCCAGGTAAAGATGACAAGATATTGACAGACTG
Organism: ANME-2 cluster archaeon; assembly: GCA_022353185.1. Lineage (GTDB taxonomy): Archaea > Halobacteriota > Methanosarcinia > Methanosarcinales > Methanocomedenaceae > Methanocomedens_B. The sequence goes on from JAKRWB010000401.1 coordinate 5,782, forward strand.
GAACGGATTGATGATAGCTGCGCTGGCAAAGGGTGCCAGGGTTTTTGGTGAACCAGAATATGAATTAGCTGCAATAAAGGCAGCAGATTTTATACTGACTAAAATGCGCAGACAGGAGGAGGGTCTTTATCACCGCTATCGGGATGGTGAATCAGCAGTGCCTGCTTTTCTGGATGATTATGCTTTTTTTGTGTGGGGATTGCTTGAACTTTATGAGACCACTTTTAAAGTGTCATACTTGAAAATCGCTCTTGAACTCACTGAAATCCAACTTAAACACTTCTGGGATGAAGACAATGGCGGTTTTTTCTTCACTTCAGATGAGGACACAGAGATGCTTTTCCGGAAAAAGGAGTTCTATGACGGCGCAGTTCCTGCCGGCAATTCCATTGCCATGCAGAACTTATTACGTCTTGGCAGAATGACAGGTAATTCCGAGTTTGAAAAAAAAGCAATGGAAACCGGACTGGCTTTTTCCGGGAAAGTCTCACGTTCACCTGCGGGATATACCATGCTCATGCAGGCGCTGGACTTTGCAATTGGGCCTTCCAGTGAAGTAGTTATTGCCGGCAATCCAAACAAAGGGGATACAAAGGTAATGTTGGAAGTCCTAAGACATGCATTCATACCAAATAAGGTTGTTATTTTCCACCCTACTGATGAGGAATCGCCTGAGATTGCTGATATTGCCGGATTTGTAGGTGACCTGAAAAGTATCGACGGCAAAGCAACAGCTTATGTTTGTCAGAACTACGCCTGCAAGCTCCCGACTAATGATAAGGAGAAAATGCTGGGGTTGTTAAAGTTAAGTTAAATGCTTATAGCTTTAAATTGCAATAAACATGAAAATCTCCCTTTTGATTGGATTAACTTGAAACCTTGGACTTTGTCCAGGGGGTCCGACAGAGTCGGACAAACATAAAGTCATACCTTACATACCTCAAAAAGAGGGGGGTAGAGTCTACCCGACCAGAATTAAAGAAAAATAACTTGAAAAAATCCCTACTCAGACCACTGTGACCTTCTTCATCACATCGCCCTGCTTCATCTTATTCACTACATCCATACCTTCAATGACCTGTCCGAACACGGTATGTACACCGTCAAGATGAGGCTGGGGAGAATGTGTAATAAAGAACTGGCTGCCGCCTGTATCTTTTCCGGCGTGTGCCATGGACAGTGTGCCTTTCTGGTGTTTTCGTGGGTTTATCTCGCACTTGATCTTATAACCGGGCCCACCAGTGCCGTTACCTAAGGGGCAGCCGCCCTGGATCATGAAATTTGGAATGATCCTGTGAAATTTGAGTCCGTTGTAGAATCCATCATTAATTAGTTTCTCAAAATTCGCAACAGTATTCGGTGCGTCCGTTTCAAACAGTTCCAGGACGATATTGCCCTTATCGGTTTCAATGATTGCCTTTTTCATGATAGTTAACCTCAGTAACGTGTCTAATGGTCATTGTTGGTTTAATAGTTTATGTTCAATGGGCGCGGACTGTTGGAAGCTATAGGCGTGGATGATGCAATCCAAAAATCTATATACTATATTCCCATATGGAAGTTTCACATTATTCCACAGTGCGCCGATAGTGTAGTGGCTATCACCGTGGCTTGCCAAGCCATGAACTCGGGTTCGAATCCCGATCGGCGCACCAATCTACTTTTCAGGCATCCGTTAACTGCTTTTCACTTATCACAACGTAAACCTTATAGAACATTGAAATAGTAACTACTGTTTGTATGTCCCATATACTTATTAAGAACGGTTATGTAATTACCATGGACGGTCCACCCATTAGGGACGGGGTTGTTCTGATAGAAGACAACAAAATCACTTACGTGGGTACGGAGACACAGCAGGCAGAGCAAATTATAGATGCAAAGGGTTGTGTTGTTATGCCAGGTCTGGTAAATGCTCACAACCATGCAGGAATGACATTATTTCGTGGATATGCCGATGACCTGCCACTGAAAGAATGGTTGGAAGAACACATCTGGCCCGCAGAGGCTAAACTCACAGGCGAGGATGTATATTGCGGCACCCTGTTGGCCTGTCTTGAGATGATACGCTCCGGAACAACCGCTTTTGCAGATATGTATTTTTACATGGACCAGGCTGCCAGGGCAGTGGAAGAATCGGGTATGAGGGCATCACTTTCCCACGGCATGATCGAACTTTTTGATGAAGCGAAAGGTGATGCAGACCTCAAAGAAGGTATACGTTTTGCAAAAGAATGGAATAATGCAGCAGATGGCAGGATAACCACGATGTATGGTCCACATGCACCAAATACCAGCAGCCCGGAGTTCCTGGCCAAAGTTAAGGAACAGGCAGAAGCAGATAATATCGGAATGCATATTCATGTACTTGAGACAAAAGCAGAACTGCTTGAAATGAAAGAAAAATATTCAATGTGCAGTATCCATTTACTGGATGGAATAGGTATTCTGGGACCAAACGTACTGGCAGCCCATTGTGTGTGGCTGTCATCCGGCGACATAGATATCCTGGCAGAAAGAGGAGTGAACATAGTACACTGCCCTGTAAGTAACATGAAACTGGCATCAGGAATCGCACCTATACCTGAACTATTGAGCAGTGGTGCCAATGTTGCACTGGGTACGGACGGATGTGCATCCAACAACAGCCTGGATATGTTCGGTGAAATGAAAACTGCAGCCTTACTGCATAAGGTCAATTCCATGGACCCTACGGCACTGCCTGCACATCAGGTATTGAAGATGGCAACTGTAAATGGTGCAAAAGCCCTCAAGATCCCTGCAGGGCAATTAATGCCCGGCATGCTTGCTGATATTATTATCGTTGATATGCAAAAACCCCATCTGCTACCTAATCATGACCTGGAATCCCATCTTATGTATGCTGCAAGGGGCTCAGATGTCAGGACGACCATTGTGGACGGCAAGGTACTGATGGAAGATGGTATTATAAAGTCCATGAACCAGGAGAAAGTTATGGAACAGGCTGCTTACGCTGCGGAAAAACTTATTCAAAGGGTCAAAGAACAATCAAATTAATCATTTAGGAGATTTACAATGCAAACTGACATGATAGAATCAGGAAACATGAAGATTGAATGGGCACGTAACCACATGCCTGTACTGGCAAAGATTCGGGAAGAATTTGAAAAGGAACAGCCTCTTACAGGACATATTGTAGGAATGGCACTGCATGTTGAAGCAAAGACCGCTGTGCTTGTTGAGACCCTGGCCGCTGGCGGGGCAGAAGTGGCGATTTGCGGATGCAATCCTTTAAGTTCGCAGGATGATGTGGCAATGGCTTTGGATACCAGGGAGAACATCTCATGTTTTGCAAGGTACGGCTGCTCTGATAAAGAATATTATGATGCCATTGATGCGGTGCTTGGCAGTAATCCGGACATTACAATTGATGACGGCGGAGATTTGATTTTCAAACTGCATACTGACCGTAAAGACCTTATCCCCAGTATTCTCGGTTCCTGTGAGGAGACTACCACAGGCGTGCACAGGCTTAAAGCCATGGAACGGGACGGTGCCCTTAAGGTGCCGGTAGTTGCTGTGAACGATGCATTGACCAAATACCTTTTCGACAACCGTTACGGGACAGGTCAGTCCAGCTGGGATGGTATTATCCGTACTACTAACCTGCTTATAGCAGGTAAGAATGTGGTGATAGCCGGTTACGGATGGTGTGGTCGCGGTGCTGCCATGCGTGCGGATGGGCTCGGTGCCAATGTTATTGTAACTGAAGTGGATGCTATACGCGCTCTGGAAGCAAAGATGGATGGTTATCGTGTTATGCCCATGATAAATGCGGCAGCAATAGGGGATATATTTGTCACAACTACTGGGAACATTGATATTTTAGCCAGGGAACACTTTAAGGTCATGAAAGACGGTGCCATACTTGCAAACTCAGGACATTTCAATGTGGAAATAAATCTGGATCAGTTGAAAGAGATGGCCTTATCTATAAAAACGGTGCGCAACAATATTAAGGAATATGATCTGGGCGGACGGCGGATAAATGTACTGGCAGATGGACGGCTGGTAAATCTCGCAGCTGCGGACGGGCATCCTGCTGAGGTCATGGACATGAGTTTTGCCAACCAGGCTTTGTGTGTAAAGTTTATTGCAAAGAACAAACTTAAACCCGGAGTACATCCTGTACCAGAGATTATCGACATAAAGATAGCAAACCTGAAACTTGAAGCACTGGGGATTTCAATCGATAAAATAAAACCTCACCAGTTTAATTATATGGAAGCATGGGAAACAGGAACTTAGAAGGATTTGATAAAAATCCTTTCAACTTTTCATGCTAATCATACATTGAGACTATTTTCCCTCAACTCGTTCACTGCATGTTAATTTAGAAAACTTTATATGTGGTATCTGGCATTTCAATATAAACTAGTCCACACTAGTTTTTGGACATAAATGGTGATGTAATTGAATTACAATGTAATTTAATTTCGGTAGTAATATTTATATAAAGTATAGGAGGATGGATAGAACAATGGTTGATCCAATAATAATGGACCTGGGCATTGTTGCACTAACCGGGGCACTGGCCACTATTGCCGGTGCGGCTGAAGACCTTGAGTCTGATGTCGGCTCTCAGAGTAATCCGAACTCGCAGGTGCAACTTGCCGCTCAAATGAATTTTCCACATAGGATCTTTAACAAGGCCATATCCGGTGAACCACCAGCTTACGGGCTTTGGTGTGCTTCCGGAGCAACAGTGGCCAGCGTTTTAATGGCAAAAGACATGTCAATATTTTTTGCTATCGCAATCGGCTCATTTGTAGCCGCAATAATCCTTGGATTATTCGCAGTAACCGCCCACATGGGACGGACAGCAAGTCAGAAAAGATTTAAACAGCCGGTGTATATGGACATGGTCCTCGGACATGTCCCGTCAATAATGGCACATGGATATATCGCAATATTTTGTATTGTAGCATTTTCATTCATAATGGACCACTTTATGGGACATCCCTTCCCACTGCCGCTTCTGGCATTCCTGTGGGGAGTTGCCGCTGGTGCAATAGGCTCATCAACTGGTGATGTACATTACGGAGCAGAACGCGAGTTCCAGAACCAGCCTTTCGGATGCGGATTAAATGCTGCATTCTCAGGTAACATAGTGAGAAAAGGCGAAGCAGGTCTTCGTAACGGTATGGATAATGTCTGGGCATGTGCAAAATTTGGTGGTCCTTTAACAGGACTTGCCCTTGGTTTGACAGTATTCCTTGATAACTGGAGAACGACAGTGTTCGAAGGAATGAATACAATAATCGCGGGTCTGATAATTGTTTTGATACTGATACTTGCCAACAGGATGGTTGAGGTCAAAGCAAGGAAGGCATACGGACCTTACAAGGATGAAGATGGAGGCGTAGCAGCATGATTGACCTAATAACACTCATACTTATTACATTGGGAGGAGTTCTCATTGGTGTTGGTGTTCACTTCATACCTGTGGGCGGTGCCCCAGCAGCTATGGCCCAGGCAACAGGCGTGGGTACAGGTACGGTACAGTTGGCTGCCGGTGCAGGTCTGACTGGCCTTATCAGTGCAGGATTCATGTATAATCATCTTGCATTAGAAACAAATGAAATCACTGGGAAAATCATTTATGATTTCACTAATTGGGATTTCATGATGGTGATTGCATCAGGAGCAATAGGTGCAATGATCATGATAACTGTGACAATGTTCGTTGGTCAGTTAGTTTATGTCTATGGAGTAGGTGTACCACCAGTATCTGCAAAGGTCAAGAAAGACCCCATTACCGGTGATGTACAAGATATATATGTATCAAGAGGCACAGAAGGACACGGAGTTCCTACAGTCAGTTTTGTGAGCGGCACTATTGGTGGTTTGCTCGGAGGTTTAGGCGGTTCAATGATCTATGTCCAGTTAATGGAAATAGTTGGTGACCCAACAAATATGGCTGTCGTAGCTCTTGCAGGTATATTTGCCACAGGTGTGTTCTATGTGAACTCTGTCCTGGCTTCTTACAATATAGGTGGTACAATCGAAGGTTTCCATGACCCTAAATTTAAAAGAGTGCCAAAAGCAATTATTTCCTGCCTGATAGCTTCACTATTGTGTGCTATTATTGCAGTACCGATCATGGGAGGTGTTGTTTAATGTCAACAGCAGCAGGAGGACCCGCAGGAGGGGGACTTAACCCGAATCAGGTCATTATTCTCGGTGCGGTTGGAGGACTTGCAGGAATATACCTTACAATGCTTAACCAGGCCATGGATACAACAATATTCTCGTTCCTGGGCGGCATAGGTGCAATATTTGCAGCAGTCTGGGGTGCGGATGCGGTACGCCGTGTTTGCAGTTATGGTCTGGGTACCGGTGTTCCATCAATAGGTATGTTGGCACTCGGTATGGGTATTATAGCAGCCATGTTTGGACTTATCTTGCCAAAAGTTGCAGGAATTCCAACCGTTGCAGGCCCGATAATAGCGTTCATTGTAGCAGCCATAATTGGACTTATTATTGGTGTTATGTCTAACAAGATACTGATGATGAACATCCCGATCATGGAAAAATCCATGGTTGAGATTGCAGGTGCAGGAGCACTTGTCATGATCGGCCTGTCCACAGCCATCGCAGGAAGTTTTGAAATAAGTGTCATAATGCCGGCAGTAGTTGAGACAGGATTCATTGCACTGGTATTTATTGGTGGTGCGATGACAATATTACATCCATTCAATGCCTGCCTCGGTCCTGACGAAAAACAAGACAGGACTCTCAATGTAGCAATTGAGAAAGGAGCGCTTATCATGGCACTTGTCGGATTTGCATCTTTGGCAGTTGAAAGTATGGACGCTATGTCTGGTGCTTTGACCATAATAGTAGGCTTAGTAATCTGGGTGGTATATTTCAAGAAGTTCATGAAAAATACCCATCGTGATTCATACCTGGTTACAGGTACAGGTTTACTGCCAACCGAGGAGGAATTAGAATGAGCCACGTAAGAGTTGCGCCTGAATTCCATCTGATACTGGAACCAATGTCAGGTATTCTGGCAGAGGAAAATGATGATACACTTGAGTATTCTCTGGACCACATATCAACAGTGGTGGACGAACTGGACCTAATTGTAACCGACATGATGAACTCATTGGGTCCGGATAAACCTCTACTGTCAACATTCCCTGGTCGAGAGAAAGCTGCAGTGACCGCAGGTGTATGGACGAACATATTCTACGGCTTCATTGGGGGTCTTATACTGATGACCTTCTTTGCCGTATTATTGAAATTAGGAGGCTTATAAATGGCTGATAAAAGAGAACCATCAGTTGGATGGCCTGTCATGAAGGGTGAATACGAAGTCGCCAACCCACATAATCCGGTCGCGGTGGCTACGTTGGGTTCCCATCTTGCGGCAGGACCTCATCTTGAAGCAGGAGCTTCCATAACCGGTCCATGCAAGACAGAGAATATCGGCATTGAAAAGCTTGTGGCCAATATCATCTCAAATCCAAATATCAGGTTCCTCCTGGTTACCGGTTCAGAGGTAAAAGGTCACCTTACCGGAGATGCCATAATAAGTATACATGCAAATGGTACCAAGGAAAACAGGATCGTCGGTGCAAAGGGAGCAATTCCTTATATCGAGAACCTGACTGAGGAAGCAATTGCCCGGTTCCAGGAACAGGTCGAATGTGTTAATTTAATGAACATAGAGGACCAGGGAAAAATATCTGCCAAGATAAAGGAACTTGTCGGTAAAGACCCCGGTGCCTTTGATGCTGAACCGATGGTAATTGAGATCAAAGATGAAGGTGAAGGTGAAGATGAATTCGAGGGCATCAGACCAATGGCAGCAGAGGTCGCTCTTATCCAGTCGAGGATTCGTAATGTAGAGGCCGCGACAACTAATATAGGCAACCTGAATAAATTCGCATCAGGTGTCTATTCCGGTAAGATCGAAGGAGTAATGATGGGACTCACCCTGACACTTGGACTTCTTGGATTACTCATCATGGGAGGTGTATAAAATGGCTGAAGGCTCAGATGAATATGTCTACGGAAAAGGAGTTCCCATGGTGGTAAAACCACCAGGTGCCGGTATGTTCGATAAACTTCTTGAGAATATCAGGTACAAGGGACAGCTTATTGCCCGGAATCAAAAACTGGATTCTGGAGTTGCTGCTGGCTTCCAAGGTCTTGTCATTGGATTTCTATTTGCGGTTATAATGATAGGACTGCCCATTGTTCTCAGTGGAGGCATCTAACATGGCTGAAAATAAGGTTCCGGAGATTATAGTGAATGCTACAGATTATCAGGAGATTATCAAGAAACTTAACCTCATTGATGAAAAGATAGAATTCACGAACAGCGAGATGCAGCAGAGAGTCGGTAAACGACTGGGCAGAGACATTGGAATACTGTACGGCATATGTATTGGACTTATTCTTGTGGTAATGTATCTATTGATAGTGACCACATTGGGATTAACTCCCGCAACCACAGTTCAATTACAAGAGGGCGAATCCCTTTTGTCAGCAGTAATAAGAATATTGTTATGAGGTGATAATAGATGTTCAGATTTGATAAAGAACAAGAAGTCTTTGAGTTTGGCGGCGTTAAGATGGGAGGACAGCCAGGGCAATACCCAACTGTCCTCATTAGTACCATGTTCTACGGCAAGCACAAAATCGTGAGTGACGAAGATAAAGGTATATTTGATAAAGATAAGGCTGATGAATTGTGGAAAACCCAGCAAGAGATGGGTGACATTACAGGCGTACCATATATCAACCAGATAGTAGGCGAAACACCAGAAGCTATTAAGAAATTTATAGACTGGTTCGTCGAAGTGGATGATAAAACCGCATTCCTGATAGATTCATCAGCTGGTGACGTACGAGCTGCAGCAGCAGCGTACTGTACAGAGATTGGCGTAGCAGACAGGGCAATACACAACTCAATCAATGCCAGTGTCAATGAAGAAGAGATTGCAGCAGTCAGGGAAAGTGATATAGATGCAGCTATTGTGCTGGCATTCAATGCTACTGACCCTACTGTGAAAGGTAAGATGGATATCCTTGAAGTTGGCGGTACAGGCCAGGCTAAAGGTATGCTGGAAATTGCTAAGGACTGCGGTATTAAACGTCCTATTATCGATGTAGCAGCCATGCCTCCCGGCTCAGGTTCTGGTGCGACCATCCGATCAATCATGGCTGTTAAGGGACACCTGGGGCTGCCCACTGGTGGCGGTTTCCATAACATGGCATCAGCATGGGATTGGCTCAAGAAGTTCAAGAAAGAACACAAGGAAGCCTATATGCCCACAGATATCGGAACTAATCTCGTAGCCCAGATTGTAGGTGCAGATTGCCTGCTGTATGGTCCTATCGAGAACGTCAGGTCAGTATTCCCGGCAGTTGCGCTGGTGGATATCATGTTGGCTGAAACTGCTCGTGAATTAGGTATGGAAGTAATGGATCCAAACCATCCAATCAATAAACTGGTGTGAAAACACCAGTTTATTCTTTATTTTTTCTTTTTTTGATATTTATTTACCACTCGAATTTACAGGTTGCAGGATGTTTTTATTAGTATTCATACTATAATTTAACTCCAAATAACTTCATATAATTCATACATACACTGTATAGTTTCATCTTTAATTCGGGGTTACACAATGACAAGTGCAATGGAAATATATCAATTACTGCCAAAAACCAATTGCAAGGAATGTGGGGAATCAACCTGCATGGCATTTGGTGTTGCATTGCTCTCAGGCACCAAACGGTTTACTGAATGCCCGCCACTAATGAAAGAGGAGAAGTATCGCGATTCAAAGCAGAAACTGGGAGAAATACTAAAACCTTTGGAAGGTGCAGAAGAGACCGGGCTCATCATACACGAAGAACTCTGTTCCGGGTGCGGGAACTGCGTGGTTGCCTGCCCTGTCAATGTGGCCAATGACCCGCATGGTTCAGGCAGGGGATTAGGTCCAACTAACGATAAAGTCATATTCAGGGTGGTTGACGGTAAAGTAAAAGCAGCCAATGTGAAGGAATGCCGGCGGTTTGGCAAGGATAAGATACTTTGCACGGCATGTATTGATCCATGCCCAACTGAGGCAATTGAGTTTGTGTAATTTGGATGAGGCTATTTTATGACAGAAACGGTTACATGGACCTGTACGGGATGCGCACTGCTTTGTGAGGATATCCAGGTAAGCATAGATGATAACAGGATTGAGCAGGTTGAGCATGCCTGCATAAAAGGCAAAGCCCGGATATTTGGATGTAAAGATAAGGCTATTCCTTCAGTTAATGGTGCAAAAACCGAGATTGATGATGCTATTAATGATGCCGCACGGATATTAAAGGAAGCGAAAAATCCTTTACTCTATGGGTGGAGCAATTCCACAAATGAAGCCCAGATGGCTGGTATAGAACTGGCCCGTACATTGGGGGGTGTTATTGATTCCACATCATCCTTCTGCCAGGGTATTACCATCAATGAAATACTCAATGGTACAATTCCAACGTGCACATTGGATGAAGTGAGGGATAAAGCTGATGTTATGGTCTTCTGGGGTGCTGACCCCATGAGTTCCCATCCCAGGCACATGTCCAAATATTCATATTTTCCAAGGGGTGAATTAAGGCAGCGAGGATATGAAGAGGACAGGACTGCAATCTCAATTGATGTCCGGCAGTCCAGAACTGCAAAGATATGTAAGAATGGGTTCCACAGGATACCTCCTCAGGGTGATGCCGAGTTCATGCGGGGTCTGATAGATGCCCTGTCAGGTCGTGTACCAAAATTATCTTTTGACTATGATGTTAAAAAAATACTTGAACTGGCTGCTATATTGAAGAAAGCCGAATTTGGCGTGATATTTGCAGGATTAGGGCTGGTTTATTCTATTAAGGAAGATATTGCCCTGCTGTCAGAATTTATGGGTGTATTGAACCAGTTTTCCAGTTTTTCATTGATTCCGATGGCAGGTCATTTCAATATGCGGGGTTTTAATCATAATTTGCATGAAAAGACCGGACATATTTATCGTGTAAAGTTTGGTGAAGGGGAGGCGATATCTGGCGTGCAGTACTCTGTGATCGAGCAGATAAAAAGTGGTGTAGATGCAGTTTTGGTGGTGGGGTCAGACCCACTTGCAAGTCTTCCTGCATCCATTTCAAGACGGTTGAAAGATATTCCTCTTGTACTTATAGATCCTTGCATGAACTTGACATCCCTGGTTGCAGATGTGACCATTCCCTGCAGTACATCTGGAATTGAAGTGGGAGGGACTGCGGTACGTATGGACGGTAAGACCATGGATATCACCTCTATAGTACAGGGAAATAACATGTCTGATGAGATGATAATCAGACGAATCATAGAGGAGGTTGGATGATGGCAGTGGATGTTGGTAAGTTCATAAGGGCCCCTGAATATGATATAACAGTTGTTACGTATAGGGATGTGTTCCAGTCCTCTGCCTGTGAAGAGGATCGTAACGGTAAGGAGTGTGAACGACTGTCTGCTGTGATAGTGCTGGATACTGCCGAAATGAAGCGTATGGGTGTTCGAGATGGTGCGAATGTCAGACTCACGTCAAAATGGGGCAGTATAGTTGTCAAAGCTGTATTTTCACCAAGAGATGAACAAAAAGAAATCGGGTTTATGGTTAATAGTCCCTGGTCAAACGCTTTGGTTTCTGATGAAACAACGGGTGGTATTCCAGAGTTTAAGAATATTAAGGTGAAGATCAAAGTTTCAAATGAGACAATAATTAGCAATAAGGAACTTCTTTCATTATGAAACACATCTGTGTATAATTTCTTTTGCTCTTGCAATCTCTATTGAAATTAGTTGTTGATGAGCATCGGGGTCAATAATGGTAGCTAATATTGTTGATCTGGATGAAGGTGTGATGTGAATTTGGTAATTCTTAAAATCGAAAGTAGTTCCCTTTAAGCCTTCTTTGTTCATATTTCTTAGTACGTGTTTGATCTGTTTTTCTAGCCAGAACATAACTTCCAGAATTCCACTGTCTAGCGGTGTCCTGACTGTTATAGGAATTCCATCAATACGATATACAATACACGCATTAACTCCATCTGTTTCGTAAAGATCGTCCAGGGTTTGTTCGAGTTTTGTTCGGTGCATTATTGTATCTTTTCTTTTCTTTTTACTAAATTGAGAATAAATTCTGGACTTTCACTATGGTTCCAGTTATTTTTCAACAATTCTATTCTTTTAGCTAATTTTCCACCAACTTTATCAAAATTGCTGGATTCTTTGATGGCAGCAAGGAATTCTTTGTCAAATTTATTAGTAGGGGTAACCTGGCTGATATCATGCTCGGTAGCAAGAATTACAATCCCTAAACCACTCTCTATTTTATAAGGATAAAGGCTACTTCCATGTTTTGAACCTCTATGTTTTACTATTCGAAGTGTTCTGTCAAACATCTCACCGAATCCAAGATTATCCAGACAAAGAACAGTATCAGCAAGATAGAGTGGCATCATAGAACCAGCACTTATCATATTGCTGTGCTCAGATTCTTCAAGAGTAATAAGGCATGTGCCACATTCCCTTAGATTTTGAAAAATTGTGCTTATTGATTTCCTTATATCACTATCTAAAAACATGGTATAATAGGTAAACGGATCAATGATTATCCGATAGTTTTGTTCTTGAGAAATGTTTTTTTTTATCATATCAATAAGACTGATAGAAGGAAACGTAAGGTCTTCTCCAAAAATATGAATTATCTGTAGATTTCCATTTTCAATATGTTCTTCTATCTCAAGAAAACCCAATGCTTTACAATCACGAAGTATTTGTTCTGTCGTCATTTCGAATGATATAAATAAAGCTTTTTCTCCGCGATTAAGCCCAAATATAGCATATTGAAGGCAAAAAGTAGTTTTTCCAACACCTATACCGCCGTTTATAATATTGATGGTGTTTTTTCTAAACCCTCCCCCCATCAATTCATCTAATCCATATATTCCAGAAGTTACACGTTCAGACAACATTAAACACCACTTTTTTTTGAGTTCTCAATTAGTTTTGTCTCCGAATATATTTTAATTGTTTAAATACCTTATTATTATCATGTTATTTGAATCTGTTCTGTTTAATGAGAGGTTTTTGCAAACTACACATATTTATATTATAAAAGTAAAATGAAAATATAAATAATATTTGAGTTGAATTCATGGAAACATTAGCAGTTTTCAGCAATAAGAAAAATGCAAAAATCGCTGCTGAGGAATTAATTGAGAAGGCTAAGGCCTCTTTAAACTTTAAACCGGATCTGGTTCTTTTCTATGCCACGTTGAAGTATAATGGACATTATCAGGAAATGCTTGATGTTTTCCAAGAACGGTTTGGGGATATACCACAGATAGGAGC